>DDIP01000340.1 GCA_002338605.1 Proteobacteria bacterium UBA1847
TCCGCGGGTTGGCCGCGACGCTCAAGCGGCGACAGCACCAGGGCGACCGGCAACAACAGCGCGAATAACAGCGCAATCCAGACCGGTCGCGACAGCCACCATTCGCTGGTACCGGGCTCGATGCCCAGTCCTGGGCTGCCGGCAAGGTACAACAGCGAAACAAAAACGATCATGACCGTGATATGCCAGAGATAAACGGTCATGATCATGCTGTTGATCAGCACTGTGGCCGTCCACAGGCGTAAGCCATTCAACGCACGCCGCATCGGCGCTTCCAGTGCGAGCAACAGACCGAACTGGAAGATGCCGAGCGCCAGCAATGTCACCTTCGGGGGCAGCGTGTTGCTGATGTCGGGGTCCGGCGAGCCAACCATCGCCAGCGGGTAAGGTCCGTACTGGATCATGACCCACAAGGCAACGAATCCTGCCGCGGAAAAAATCAGTCGCTTCGTGACGCGACCCAGCCGATCGTCGCGCCAGGCAAAGCCGAGATGATGAACAGCAAGCCAGACCCAGAAATAATTGGTCCATCCGAGCCAGCGCATGTCAGCCGCGAAGAAAGCAAGGTCTGTGAGTACAGCACCCGCGGTATAGATTGCGAATGACGCGAAGCCGAAACGCTTCCAGAAGCGATAGGATGCGGGTGCCAGCATGACGATCGCAATGTAGATTGCGAGAAACCAGGTCGGAATCAAAGCCGCCTGCGACGCGTACTGAATAACCTCGGGGCCGACGTTCATCAGCATCATGATGAGCGCGATACCAGCCCAGACGACCAGCAAGACAAGCAACGGGGCCACCAGGCGATTAAGCCGCGCAGACAACCAGCCCGCGTAGCCGACTCCCTTGCGCTCGGCACTCTCAAGTGACACGGCATTCGAATAACCACCGACGATAAAAAAGATTGGCATGACCTGGAACAGCCAGGTCAGCCATTGCATCTGCGGTTGTTCGGATAACAGGTGGCCCGGGTCCATTTCCCCGTCAACGACGTACACGGTCGCGATCAGCCAGTGCCCGATGATGACGGCCAGGATCGAGATCGAACGCAGCAAATCAACGTAGCGATTGCGTTCTGTCGGCGTTTTCAACGCCATCTGGCTTGCCTGGGACCATATTTTCATCGAGTTGCTCCTCTGCCGGATTTAGCGGAACTGTGTCTCAAAACCGGAATGTTATTGGTCAAATGGGCCAAATTTGCGGCCAATATCGCATATTCCATAAGATCAGGCGTGCATATTCGTCACTCTTCTGTTGAGGATTATGGAAATGTGGTTACCGACGAAGCTCTATGAGCGCTTGCCGCTGTGGTGGATCGTGGTCGGCCTCGTGTTCATGTTAAGTGCCTTGTACCTTGGCCTGGACTACGGCGCGGCCTATGGCTATCTCGCTTTGGGCGTCGCTTGCAGCGTATTCGGCCTGCTGATTACGCTCTGGCGTGTGAACCATCGCAACAGCAATGCAACCGACAACCAGTCATCACCTGACGACACTGCCGCTAACTAGAAGACATCCCGGCGTCTCGAATTCGTAACGCCCGAGCGACTCTGCTATGATCCGCGCGCCCCAGCCGGGGCCTGCTCCTCATTCCTTTTTTCTTGCTCGGTACAAGCCATTGATCTCTGCTGCAAATTTGTCGATACAATTCGGCGCCAAACCCCTGTTCGAGAACGTCTCGGTCACCTTCGGCAATGGCAATCGCTATGGCCTGATTGGTGCCAACGGCTGTGGCAAATCAACCTTGATGAAGATTCTGGCTGGTGAGCTCGAGCCCTCGACGGGCAATGTATCGACCGATCCGAATGCACGTGTTGGCCAGCTATCGCAGGACCAGTTCGCCTACGAGAAATACCGGGTCCTCGACGTGGTCATGATGGGCTATGAGCGACTGTGGGAGGTGATGCAGGAACGTGATCGGCTGTACTCCTTGCCGGAAATGTCTGACGAGGAAGGCATGAAGGTTGCCGATCTCGAGGTCGAGTTTGCCGAACTCGATGGCTACTCCGCCGAATCGCGTGCGGGTGAACTGCTTGAAAATATCGGCATCCCGGTGGAACAGCACCAGGGACCCATGAGTGCAGTGGCGCCCGGCTGGAAACTGCGCGTATTGCTGGCTCAGGCGCTGTTCTCCGATCCGGATGTACTGTTGCTTGACGAGCCAACCAACAACCTGGATATCAATACGATTCGCTGGCTTGAGGAATACCTTGAAACCAGCAAGTCGACGATGGTTATCATTTCGCATGATCGCCACTTTCTGAACAGCGTCTGCACACACATGGCGGATCTCGACTACGGCAAGCTGCAGGTTTTCCCGGGCAACTATGATGAGTACATGACCGCCGCAACGCAGGCGCGCGAGCGCATGCACGCGGAAAATGCGAAAAAGAAAGTCAAGATGGCTGAGCTGCAGGCTTTCGTCAGCCGCTTCTCGGCCAATGCGTCGAAAGCGCGGCAGGCGACATCGCGTGCCCGGCAACTTGAAAAAATCAAACTCGAGGACATCAAGCCCTCCAGCCGCGTCAGTCCGTTCATTCGCTTTGAGCAGGAAAAGCCGTTGCGACGTGTTGCGGTTGAAGCCGATGGCATCAGCAAGGGGTTCGATGGGGTACGCCTGTTTGAGGATCTCCACCTGACCATCGAAGCCGGTTCGAAGGTTGCCATTCTTGGGCAGAACGGAATTGGCAAGACGACATTGCTTCGCAGCCTGCTCGCAAAACTCGAACTCGACAGCGGCAGCGTAAAATGGAGCGAAAACGCGACGATTGGCTACTTCGCACAGGACAACGGGCCGGAGTTTGAAACCGACATGAGCCTGTTCGACTGGATCACGCAGTGGCAACCGGAGGGTGCGGACGAGCAGCTGCTTCGCGGCACTCTCGGACGCATGCTGTTTTCGCGTGATGACAGCGAAAAATCGGTGAAGGTCGTCTCGGGCGGCGAACAACGTCGACTGATGTTTGGCAAGATCATCCTGCAAAAGCCCAACGTGATTGTAATGGACGAGCCCACCAATCACCTGGACATGGAATCGATCGAGGCATTGAACCTCGCACTCGAAAACTATCCTGGCACATTGATCTTCGTCAGCCACGATCGTGACTTCGTCGCGACGCTTGCCACACGCATTATCGAGATGACACCTGATGGCATTGTCGATTTCAGCGGCACCTATGATGAGTACCTGCGATCACAGGGTTTGACCGAGAAATCGCGCGTCGCCTGACACTCACCAGTTTCGGAGTCTTTCAGCGGCTCGCAGAATGTGAGCTGCTTCCTTGCGAGCACAGGCATGCTGGGGCAACATAATCGGGGCGACAGACAGGACTATGTCGTACCACTGACCGGCGAGTTGTATCCGGTCGCTCAGGCCACCCGGTTCGCCGACTCACCCGAATCCTGCACATGAAAAAGCTTATTATTTGGACAATCATTATCGGCGGTGTCGCCTACGCCGGGTCGAAGTTTTATCTGCATCGCGAGGTCGAAAAAAGCGTCGATACGGCAATACTCATGATGTCTCCTCTAGCGACTATCGAGTACGGTGGCATCAGTTCGACAATGTCGGGCGAACTCACGATTGATGACATCCACGCGAAGATCGCAGGTTTCAAGGACGAGATCGTAATTGACCGCCTGGGTATCGATACACCGAGTTATTTTTCCTTGCTCGAACTCGGTGAAATGGCCAGGAACCCCGGGGCGCAGAGTGGCGGGCTCCCGCGTGATTTTGGTTTCATCATCGAAGGTATTCGTGCACCGGTTGAGGCCGATTACGCGAAGATGATATATGCCAAGCGCCTTGAAATGCTCGGCGTATCCGACGCCGGCGAGGCGGCGAATGAGTGTGTAGGAAAGTATGGCTTCTCACCGACTGCCTTGAAGTCAATGGGCTATATCGAAGAGGTTGTCTCGATGTCGATTACTGCCCGCAACGGTGATGGTGATTTCGTGCTGGAAATCGTGAGTACGGCCGAAGACATGTGGAAAATTGAGGCCAGCCTGGCAATGGCGGGCGATCTGGTAACCGAAATCACGAAGGGGCGCGGATACGTGCCAAAGATGCGTCACTTCAATGCCAGTGTTACAGACTTGTCGCTTAATCGCCGGGTTGAGAAGTACTGCGCCAGTCGCGGGCTGAGCCCGGAGGAGACGATGACGGCCCGGATGGATGCGTTCAAGTTCATTGGCGAATCCAACGGCATCGTGTTTGACGAATACCTGTTGGAGCCCTACCAGCAATTTCTTGCCGGTGAACCGAAAATTACGTTTACGGCTGCGCCCAATCAACCAATCAGTCTTTCGCAAATCGACCTTTACAAGCCGAGCGATGTTCCTGCCCTTCTGAATCTCTCCGCATCTATCCCCTGACACCCGCGGGGAAACCGTAGGTTCCCACAAATCCCTTTGGTTCAAAATTAAAGCACTCATCTACTCAACCAAAGCTATATAGTGGCTGCCGCTGACACCTAAGGAGAACGACTTGTCGAGCCTTGCCATGGAAAAGATCGAGCACGAACTGCAACAGATCAATATCAATCTGGCGGAAGCCAACGACATTGCCATGCTGGCCGCCTTCAAGGCGATGCCGCCAGAACTCGAAAATGAAAGCCGGAGAGCCCTGGCTCTGCTTCGCGACCGAATGATGGAGCGCGCAAGAAATCGCGCAGGAATCTGAATCGCCTTGTAGGCGCTAACGCTGAATTCGCGCGCGAAACTTTCGACCCTTGATCGGCCTCATCGAAAGCTGTTTTTGTGCTTTTGTTGCGTATGCGTTTTCGACTGCGACATAGGCACAGGTATCGAACAAGTCAATCGATCCGACGGCCTGACCGGGTATTCCGCCGGCAGCGGTCAGCACGCCCAGTAAATCGCCCGGCCGTAGCTTGTTCCTGCGCCCGCCACTAACCTGCAGCGTCGTCATCCTGGGAGAGAGCCTGCCGTCACCGGGCTTTGCGTCCGGAATGCCCTGTTGCCGAATCACCGTATCCGGCATGGTTTTTTCGATCTCAGCGAGACGCCACATTTCGCGCTTTTCAATCAGGCTGATGGCGGCACCCTGCTGACCCGCCCGGCCCGTCCGGCCTATGCGGTGAATGTAGGTGTCAGCCTGTGGCGGCAGTTCGTAGTTGAAAACCGCATCGATTTCTTTGACATCGAGGCCTCGTGCCGCGACATCTGTTGCAACCAGCACGCTTGCACTGCGATTCGAAAATCGCACCAACACCTCATTGCGTTTCGACTGGTCAAGATCTCCATGCAAGGCGAGCGCAACGATGCCTTGCGACATCAGATACGCCGCGACTTCCGCACAGTCAATTTTCGTATTGCAGAACACCAGGTTTAATTCCCCGCCCCAGGCATGTAGTGCCCTCAGCAATTCGCCCTGACGGTTGTCCCGGGTGACCGGACACCAGGATTGAGCGATGGCCGCCGGCGGTTCATCGTCTGTGACGTCGATCAGCTTCGGGTTTCTCTGCACACGCTGGCTGATGTCAGCAATTGAGTCCGGATAGGTCGCGCTAAATAACCACGTTTGACGCTTTGACGGCGCGTAGTCGAGGATCGCGTTCAGCTCATCCTCGAATCCCATGTCGAGCATGCGATCGGCTTCATCGAGTACCAGTGTTTGCAGTTCCTTTAAATCAACCGTTTGCTTGCCGAGGTGTTTAAGAATTCGACCCGGCGTGCCAACGATAATATGAGGACTGCGCTGCAACGATGCCAGCTGCGATCGCAACGGCGAGCCGCCGCATAGTGTCAGGACCTTGATATTCGGAATCGCGCGCGCAAGTCGACGCAGTTCTTTTGCAACCTGGTCTGCCAGCTCGCGGGTCGGGCACAGCACCAGCGCCTGCGTACTGAACCGGTTCGCGTCCAGTTTGTGCAACAAGCCAAGTCCGAACGCAGCCGTCTTGCCACTACCGGTTTTGGCGCATACCAGTAGGTCGGCGCCCTTGATGAGCCAGGGCAGGGCTTTCGCCTGCACAAGTGTCATCTCCCGGTAGCCAAGATCACCGAGGTTGCCAAGCAGTGCCGGCCCCAGGTTTAGCGCGCCGAAATCGCGTGATTCAGTCATGAAATCCGCTGGCTATCGATGTTTCGCGTAAATATCACGAACCCATCGTAACGATGGTCGCTGCGACCAGTCGGCGACGGTCGCCGCGAGCCGCGGCGGGTGCGTCAGACCGCTGTAGGTGGGATGTTGTTGCGGCAATACCAGCGGTGACAACAAGCTTGCCACTGCAAGATCTGCTCGTGAGAATCGGTCACCGACAAGGTAACTGCGACCGTCTGCCAGCAAATCGTCAATCCATTGAAGCTCGGCGTCCATAATTTGCCGCGACTGTACACCCTGCTCCCTGCCGAGATCCATGCGCCTCGTCATGATGCTGCGAATTTTTCCCCAGCCCAGCACGATCGGCAGCCTTTTTAGCAACGGCAGACTCTGCGTAAATATTGGTCGGACCGTCGACGGATGTTCAATGAGCGCTTCGGAATAGTAGAAGCGTCGAACATGCACGCCGGCGATGTCGTCGATTCGCTTTTCAATTTCTGCTGCTTGTTCGATGTCGGATTCCGGCGTCAATCGTTTGCCATTGGCTGATCGAATACTCTCGGCCCAGCTGATGATGTCCGCCGAGCCCTGGATCACTCGCTTGTCCAGCGCCAGGTAGGGAACCGCGGTGCCGGGACAGCCCAGCTTTTTCGCAATCTGTATGTGCTCGCCGGGGGCAACATGACGCAGCGTGTAATCAATGCCGAGGTAGTCCAGCGCCCAGCGCGCCTTCTCGCAGTAGTGGGAGATCGCAAATATATAAAGTGTGGGCGACGTCATCATGGACGCGAGTATACGCTGATACACTTATCGCCGATGCATCAGTTTGGGAGCAGGTGGTTTTTTGATTAATTGTCGCAAGCTTGTATTGATAGCCATCTCGGCCACCGCGGTGTCGAATGTCCAGGCGCAGTCGCTGACTTCGTGGGTTGATGCCAATTGCAATGACTGCTCGGCAAGAATGGTGGAGTCGACCGGTGTCTACGTACTGGAGAAGGGCGAGGAATCATTGATCGGTCGCGCGTGGCTGGCGCAGAATGCAAGCCGAAGTATCGACATCCAGTACTTCATCTGGAGCAGCGACAACATTGGTACGCTGGCGGCCGAATTGCTGCTGAGTGCGGCCGAGCGCGGCGTTGCCGTTCGGGTCCTTGTTGACGACGTGCTTGTCGATGCCGACGAGCGGACACTGTTGCGTCTGTCGGCACATCCGAATGTACAAATCCGTATTTACAATCCCAACATCTCCGTCGGCGTCGGATTCTGGCAGCGCATTAAAAACGCGGTAACCGGTTTTCGTGAAATCAATCAGCGCATGCACGACAAGACCGCCATTTTTGATGGTGTTGCGGGAATCACCGGCGGCCGCAACATGGCCGATGAGTATTTTGACTACGATCATGAAGTCAACTTCCGTGATCGTGATGTACTGCTGCTGGGTGATGCCGTATCAGCGATGGCGGATAACTTCGAGGAGTTCTGGACCAGCGATCTGGCAGTCCCGGTCGAACGGTTGCTGGAAGATGAGCTGTCCCGACTTTCACCGCTGGATGCTACGCAGCGTTCCGAAGAATTGCACGCCTATGCCGCCGACCCCGCAAATTTCGAGTTTGGTGTCCGACAGGCCATCGACTCAACGCCTGACTTTTTTCCACATCTACTGCAATCGCTGATCTGGGCCGATGTTTCGTTTGTCAGCGACAGGCCGGGCAAGAATTCCGGTATGGCTGGCCTGGGCGGCGGCGGCGAGTCAACCTACCACCTGATCGATGCAGTCCGAAATGCCAGGGAATCCATTCTTATCCAGTCGCCCTACCTGATCTTGCCCGAGGGCGGTATCGAGCTTTTGGATGAGCTCACGGACAGGGGTGTGAGAATTCGAATCTCGACCAATTCACTGGCTTCGACCGACAACATCCCGGCCTTCAGTGGCTATCAACGGCAAAGGAAGGCTCTGCTGAAGGCTGGCGTAGAAATATACGAATTCATGCCTGAGCCAAACAGCCATGCAGAACTCGTCGAGCGCTATGACCGCATATCGCACTTCGCGCCTGTTTTCGGCCTGCATGCAAAAAGCATGGTGATCGATGGCGAGATTGTCTTTATTGGCACATTCAATCTCGACCCCCGCTCAGCCAATCTCAACACCGAGGTTGGTATGCTGGCGCGCGACCGTAAACTCGCTCAACAGGTCACAAAAAGCATCGAGACGGACATACTCCCGGGAAACAGCTGGCCAACCACGCTCGACTTCAACCCGGACTTTACGGTGAGCCACACGAAACGCCTTCGCACCTGGATTAATCGGCTTTTGCCACTGGACCCGATTCTCTAATCGCGTGCAATAATCCGGTTTCGCCCCTGGTGTTTCGCCCGGTACAGGCGAGCATCGGCATCACCAAGAATCGTGGTCCGACGGCTGTTGTCGCTGGATTCCGCGATTCCGAAGCTGATTGTCACCTTGATCTCATCCCCGCCCGGTGTCTGCAGATCCGACCAGTCTGCATGCTCAATGGCCTGCCGCATCTGGCTGCAGATCTGTTCGGCAAACCTTGCGTCGGTGTCCGGAAAACAAAGCAGGAATTCTTCACCACCGTAACGTGCGACAACATCCGTTTTGCGACAACGATTCAGGAGAATCTGCGCGATTCGGCGCAACACTTCGTCGCCAATCGCATGTGAAAACCGATCGTTGACCTGCTTAAAGTGATCGACGTCCGCGAGCGCGATCGTAAAATCAAGGTTCTGCCGCCGCGCTGTTTCAATCTCACGCTGCAGGTAGTCGTCAGCAAAGCGCCGGTTGACCAGTCCCGTCAGCTTGTCATGCGTCGCCTGCCGCTCAAGCTCGATCGATTTCAGGTGCAAGGCCTCGGTACGCTCGTCGACCAGCGCTTCGAGTCGCTGGCGCATCAGTGCGTATTGCTTTAGCACCAGCATGCCAATGCCCAGGACGACTAGCAACAGTGCGAAATACACTCGATCGGTTGTTGTAAATGCCAGGGCCACGACAACGGCGATCAGAACCGACACCGATTCCACGGCTGTCGTAAACGTATTCAACAGTGACGATGGACTGATACCGCGAAGGTAGAGAATAACCATCATTCCAAGGTCATTAATAAACTGCATACTGAGCATCAGCAGCAACAACAAGCCCCCAATGCGCAGGTCGAGCGAGACCAGCGGTATCGGTCCACCGAGGTATTCGTAGAGCGAACCGCAAATCAGGATGACCAGCGTCATCAGCCCAGCGTTGTTGCAGGCCGCCGTAATCACGAGTCGCAGGTCGGCACCGTTTCGCAAGCGGTGCCAGGGATAGATGAACGACGCCAGACCATTGATCCAGGCAGCATCTATGGGTCCGAGCACCAGTATGCTGGCGACCTGCGCCACCCTGTCGAAGGACACGTGGCCGAAACCGGGATGAGGGAACCCGGTGGTAATCGTGAACAGCCCGAAGACAACGAAAAATGCCGCCGTTGTCAGGCCGTAATCACCGAGCAAAATCCCATGCGTCTGGCTCGCATACGCAATTGCACCGACAGCGACCAGGAACAATACAATTGAGTAGATGAAATCAGGCCGCCACGGACCCGGGTCATCGATTGGTTTTTTGTTGCTGTTCTTGTTCATAGATGACTGCAGCCGGACATCCCACGCATTTTACTTCTTTGTCTTGTGCTTATGCTTTCTTTTGCCCGGCTTTCTGGCTGCGGAATCGGGCTTTTCGAAAACCGTTATCTTCATTGGACGGCCGCAGACCCTGACTTTCTTGAGATCCATGAAAATATCCCGCGGCATTCCCCTTGGCAAATCGATCAGGCTGAAGTTTTTCTCGATCGAAATATGTCCAATATGCTCGCCCGCCAATCCGGCTTCGTTCGCAATTGCGCCAACAATATTGCCTGGTTTGACGCCGTGCTCATGGCCGACATCAATTCGATAACGCTCCTTGCCAGCGTCTGGCTCAGGTGAGGATTTGCCACGATGTTTGTGCCCGCGCGACACTCGGTCATCACGCTTCGGCCGTACGGCCTGCTGCTTGTCTTCTGCGAGCAGCAAGGGCTTGTCACCAATTGACATTTTCGCCAATGCAGCCGCAATCTCAAGTGCCGGTACATCGTGCTCACTTCGGTATTGCTCGACGAGGCTCTGCATGAATTCAGTTTCGCCAGCCGCCAGTGTGTCACTGATCTTCTGCTTGAAGTCGGCTATCCGCTTGTTATTGACGATCTCCGTTGTCGGCAGTTGCAGCTGCGTAATTTTTTGCCGGGTTGCGCGCTCAATCGCCGCGAGCATGCGACGCTCACGCGGTGCGACGAACAGAATCGCTTCGCCGGAACGCCCGGCCCGCCCGGTTCGTCCGATGCGATGAATGTACGCTTCGGTATCGTAGGGAATATCGTAGTTTACAACATGACTAATGCGCTCGACATCCAGCCCGCGCGCCGCGACATCTGTTGCGACCACGATGTCGATCGAGCCGCGCTTGAGGCGATCCACAGTTTGTTCGCGATGCGCCTGTGCCATATCACCGTTCATCGCCGCGGCAGCATATCCCCGCGCTTCGAGTTTCTCTGCCAACTCGGTCGTTGCAGTCTTGGTGCGGACAAACATCAGGATGGCATCGAAATTCTCAACTTCCAGGATGCGTGTAAGTGCGTCCAGCTTGTGCAGCCCACTGACTTGCCAGTAGCGCTGACGAATGGTTTCTGCCGTTGCAGTTTTCGCCTTGATCGAGATTTCCTGCGGCTTGTTCAAATGCTTGCGTGCGATTCGCTCAATTTCCTTCGGCATGGTCGCCGAGAACAGGGCCATCTGCCGCTTGTCCGGTGTCTGTTCCAGGATCCACTCCACCTCATCGATAAAGCCCATGCGCAGCATTTCATCGGCTTCGTCGAGCACCAGGGCCTGCAAACCGCTGAGCTTCAGCGTGCCCTTTCGCATATGATCCATGACTCGTCCCGGCGTCCCGACAACAACCTGAACACCGCGTTTCAGCGCGCGAATCTGACCACCATATTCCTGGCCGCCGTAAATCGGCAGGACATGAAAGCCCTTGATTCGGGAAGCATAGCGTTGGAACGCCTCGGCAACCTGAATAGCCAGTTCACGGGTAGGTGTCAAAGTCATGATCTGAACGGATTTGCTATTCATGTCAAGGCGAGACAGCAATGGCAGGGCAAATGCCGCGGTCTTACCCGTGCCGGTTGGCGCGTGGCCGAGAAGGTCCTGGCCATTCAACAATGGCGGTATCGCCTGCGTCTGAATTGGGGTAGGCGTCTCATAGCCAATATCTTCGAGCGCCGCAATCAGCGGTTCCGCAATGTTGAGATCGCGAAACGTCGCGGGCGTGAGCGTAGACATGAAAAATCCGGGGAAAAACAGAAAATCGGGAACGGACTCTAGCACTATTCGCTGTACGGAATAGCGCAAATCCCGGCAGCTGCTATTATCCCAGCCTGCTCGTCGAATCGGACCAGGATCACCGGATGCTAAAGATTGCTATCGCATTTGCCATCGCAACCCTCGTCGCAGTCTTCGCGACGCGCGACTTTTCCGCCAGCAGCGACCCGCGCTATTCCCAGATCACGGACGGCGAGGTTGTCGAGTTTTTTCGCACCAGCGCAAGCTTTGATGAGGCGGAACAGGCGTGGCATATCCCCGTGCACGGCTGGGTCTACCAGCCGGAAGACAGCACCGTCAGAAAGGCCTTGTTTGCATCGATCATGAAAAATGAATTCGGGCTTGTGCCGAGCAATGAAACCGAAGCCAATTTCACGCGTCGCATCAACCTGATGATCGCCGACAATGAGCGCGACAGGCACATCGTTATTTCAATGGCTGGCCAGACCTTTGTATTGCCTGAGTCCGCACCGAACGGTCACTTCGCAATGACAATTACGCTGTCGGCGTCCGCCGTCGAGAAATTCCGGTCAGGCGCCGTTCTTGCGTATTCCGCCGTAGTGGATCCTGCAGTTAACAGCCAGTTTGGTGGCGAGAGTTTGCTCGTTGGACCGGCCGGTCTCTCGATTATCAGCGATATCGATGACACCGTTAAGATCTCCAACATCAATGATCGACGCAGTTTGCTGCAACATACTTTCCTGCTCGATTTTGCTGCAGTACCGGGAATGGCGCCACTGTACGCGCAATGGTCCGGGCAAGGTGCGAGCCTGCATTTTGTGTCGTCCAGCCCATGGCAACTTTACGCGCCGCTGGATGAGTTCCTGGCGGCTGCCGGTTTTCCGGTATCTACCCTCACGCTCAAAGCCGTTCGATTCCGCGACAAGACCCTATTCGATTTGTTCAAGAAGGGCACTGAAACCAAACCAGCCACAATTGAGAAGATTTTGAGAACCTACAAGGGTCGGCGATTCATTCTCGTTGGCGACAGCGGTGAGCATGACCCGGAGGTCTACGCCGCCCTGCTGAGAAAGTTCCCGGATCAGATCCAGACGGTCTACATTCGAAACGTCAGCAGCGAAACATTCGACAATGACCGGTTCACAATGCTGTTCGACGGGATCGACAGTGATCGTTGGCAGCTATTCAAAGAGGCGGATTCTATTCAGCCGTTGAATAATCCGCCGGAGCTGCCCGCAAAAACCAGCCAATAAACTGGAACAAACCACGATTCCAACCCGGTATACTGCGAGCACGACAAATTCCGCGACAACAATAAATGTCATTATTCCAAGAGCTGAAGCGTCGCAATGTGGTTCGAGTTGCTGCTGCCTACGTGGTGCTGGGCTGGTTTATTGCCCAGGTTGCCGAGTTTGCCTTTGAAAACTTCGGGGCGCCGGCCTGGGCACTGAAGTCCCTGGTCATTGTGTTGTTGCTCGGGTTACCGCTCGTAATGTTCTTTGCCTGGGCATTCGAGCTGACGCCGGACGGCGTAAAGCGCGAGAAGGATGTGGATCGCAGCCAGTCGATTACGTACCAGACGGGGCGGAAACTTGATCGCGCCATCATCGGCATCCTGCTGATCGCTGTCGCATGGTTTGCCTGGGACAAGTTCCTGTCGACGCCCGCTGCAAATCCGGGAACGCTCACTGCTGCCGCCGAGACCGTGGCCAGCCCTAAGGAACCGGATGGACGCCTCGACAAATCGGTAGCCGTTTTGCCGTTCGTCGCAATGAGCAGTGGACCGGACGATGAGTATTTTGCCGATGGCCTGACAGAAGAAATCCTGAACTCGCTCGCGCAACTGCCGGAGCTGCTGGTGACCGCCCGAACCTCTGCATTTTCATTCAAGGGCCAGGATATCCCTGTACAGGAAATCGCTGCGGCGCTTGGTGTTAAGCACATTGTTGAAGGCTCAGTGCGACGCTCTGGCGACCGGCTCAGGGTAACAGCGCAGTTGATTCGCGCGGGCGACGGGTTCCATCTCTGGTCAAACAATTACGATAGCGAATCGGCAGATACAATTGCCGTTCAGGAAAACATCGCTGAGCAAATTGCCAAGGCACTCGATGTCGTCCTCGACGAGAACAAGCGTGAGGCCATGCGGCTGGCGGGGCTGAGAGACGTCGAAGCGTTTACGATCTATCAAAAAGCCGTTGAGATCTACGAATCGGCCCACGGACAGAACAACATCGTGCCGGAACTCAAGCGGGCAAATGAGATGTTTGAACAGGTCATCGAACGAGTGCCGACCTTCACCACGGTATATCTCGACCACAGTGACCTGTTCGTTCATTTACTGACGGACGATGCCGAGGGTTACCGAGACTCGGACGTCACCGATGAAGATATTGCGACTGCCTACACGGCCGCAGTCGCCGACTACGAGGCCGCTGTTCGATACGCGCGCACGGACGAGGTTCGCTTGATGACTGAGCTTGATCTGGCCTATATCAGTGGTAACTGGCGAAACCTGGGGAGAAAACTGAGCACGACCCTGGAGACACCGGGCTGCTTCAATGCCAACTGGACGCCCATGATCGCGAGTGCCTATGGCTACTCCGGAGAATTTCTCACTTACTCCCGGGAAGTTCTGAAGTGCGACCCCCGGCGCAGCCTGTCCTGGTTCAATTCAGCCAGGGCCGCCCATCGATCAGGCCAGATTGACGAGGCGCTCCGCCTGGCCCGCGATGGTATTGCAATTGCGCCCGGGACCTGGCTCGGAACCGAACTCGCCCGATCGCTGGTCTCTGATAACCAGTTCGACGAGGCGCGTGATGCTGTTGGTCGCTACATCGATAACCCCGATATTGCGCTTCTCTTTGAGGTATTGATTGCGATAAAAACCGGCGACAGGGCAGGATTCGACCGAATGATGACTGAGTTCCCCTCACCGCTCAGCGAGAATCGCCTGTTTGCGGTCATCCTTGCCGCCTGGTCCGGCGACCGGGATGAAG
The DNA here is from genome assembly GCA_002338605.1 of Proteobacteria bacterium UBA1847. Taxonomy (GTDB): domain Bacteria; phylum Pseudomonadota; class Gammaproteobacteria; order Steroidobacterales; family Woeseiaceae; genus UBA1847. Next base: position 14,422 of record DDIP01000340.1, read on the forward strand.
CCAATCGCGTCGCGGCACTGATCGACAAGAATCCATTTGGTTCGATCTCATTGACGAACGTAACGACCTGGTGTGGGTGTGGTGCACCCTTCGACCTCAAAGCGACTCCGAATTTCGCAGCGAAGCTGGAAGCCAGCGACCTGGCCTGGCCACCCCCAGCCGCGATGACATTTCCCGACAAGGGCTGGTAGCACCAAGCGCCCTAGTCCGGGTTCTCGTCTCGCAGCCAGGTATACACCCGACGTGGTCGCCATTCGCCATCGACGATGTCGAAGCTCGCCGTGATATGCGTGTCGACGTCGGGGAAGCTGCTTATATGACCGGTGCGGTTTGTGCTGCCGTCGGTCGCGAAGAACGACTGATCGGATTTCGTTTCCTCGCCGTCCCGCCACGAGTGACCAATGCCGACGGTGCCGCCCCAGCCGAACTGCTCGACTACAGCTTTCTTTTCGCCCGGATGCCAGTACTGGCGGAACTGCCAGAACTCGGCGACCTCCTTGCCATCGATCATGCCGTACAGGCGCCCACTCATGCTCATGCCATCAAAGGCCGATTTCCATTCGGTCGCGTAGGCCTCATAGGGTTCGGTATCGTTCCGGTATTCGGCGTTATCGGTTATCCAGCGTCCAGTGCCGGCCGTCAACGTGGCAATCTCGTCGAGAAACCATGCCGGCGCGGCGTTAGCTGATGGCGCGTCCTGCGAATAGACACTTGAAAATGCCATTCCAACCAACACTGCTATGCAAATCATCTTTCTCATGATGCGACCTCGTCGTTCTTTGCGAGCGAGACATCCGACGAACGCAAGTGCAGATCGCGTTGCGGGTACGGAATCTCGATACCGTGAGCATGGAACCGGTCCCAGATTCCCAGCAACAACGCGCTGATGACATTCGCTCGGCCGTTCATCGGGTCGTCAATCCAGAATCGAACCTCGAGATTGACCGAGTTATCGCCAAACTCCTGCAAATTGCAGGTTGGACCCGGATCCTTAAGAATTCGCGGCACTTCATCCGCCGCTTCCAGGCATAGCCTGATTGCCTCACGTACATCCGACTTGTAGTGAATTCCAACCGTCTTTCTTAATCGCAACAGGTCTTGCGAGTGCGACCAGTTTTCGACCCGCGTGGTAATCAGCTCCTCATTCGGAATCAGGTGCTCAATGCCATCACGAGTCAGCACGGAAACGTAGCGGGCGCCAAGGGACTCAACGCGACCATAGTTTTCCGCAATCGCAATGACATCACCCGGTTTGATTGACTTGTCCAGCAGAAGAATAAACCCGCTGACAAGATTGGCAAAAATCTTCTGCAAACCGAAACCCAGACCAACACCGATGGCACCGCCAAACACCGCGAAAGCCGTCAGGTTGATGCCGACGATTTTGAGCGAAAATATGAAAGCGACAATAGCAAGGCTGATTCGAATCAGTTTCGACGACAACACCTGAATCGATGGCGTCAGGTTCGGCGACGCCTTGATACGTCCTTCGATTACCTGTCCGATGATTGCGGTGATCCAGAGGAGGACCGCCAGTGCTAACAATCCCTGGATAATGGTCAGGGCTGATATATTCACCTGCCCAACAGCGAGTACCGCACCGTCGAGGAAGTGGATCGCATCGTCAAGCAATCCCAGGATGTTGAAAGCGGCGACAACCCAGGCCGTAAGCGCAATAGTTCGCGACAACGCCGGATTCGCAACAAAGACCGTCGCTACGTTGATGACGATCCAGGCCGTCAGCAGACTCGACGTAACAATCAGTGCCGCGTGCCGCTGGCCAATCTGTTCCATCGCGATGACAGCCAACCACTGGATCAGCAGCCATACGATGGGAAAGGCAATGACATCCAGCTTCAGCCATAATCGCTTCAGCAGAGCATAGGTTGCGTGCTCCTGACCCAGCGCTTTGACCTTGTTCTTGAGCACAATGGACAGCGGCCAGGCAATCGCCGCGGCCGCAGCGATCAATCCCAACTCTACCAGCGTGTTGACAGAGGCCAGGTAATCGGAAACCCAGGACTGGAACTCGCCCGACCATTTCTCCACCAGGCTGCCATCGGTTATTTCGTCGATCAGGTTAGGTTCTGCTTGCATTAAATCCACCGTTTCCGTCGGAAATACAACAGCTGCAGGATCGCGACGACAAACATGGTGCCGATGACAATAAAATAGCCCATGCGGTTCTTTAGCTCCGGCATGTTTTCAAAGTTCATGCCGTAAATGCCGGCGAGAAACGTTAACGGTACGAAAATTACGGTAATAATCGTCAGGATCTGCATGACGCGATTCAGCCGGTGCGATGACAGACCAAGATACCCGTCCGTGAGGTCTATCGCGATCTGGTAGTACAGACTGGACAGACTCTGTGTACGCTCGATCTGTTCGTAAAGATCAACAACTTCGTGCTGGAATCTTTTGCCAATCAACGGCTCCGGGTGATCGCGAAGCTTTGCGGCAACCTGCTGGTGATAGTTCGCGATGCGGGTCAATTTGCGCAGTCGTGATTTGTAACGCGTCAGTTCCGACAGCAAGGTGTCATCGGGTCGCTGAAACATTTCCTCTTCGATTTCGTCCAGGCGCGGCTCGAGCTCAAGCAATATTTCGATGTAACGTCGGGACAGGCGATTACTGATGTGCAGCGCCAGACCACCGGGACCATCGCGCATCAGTTTACCATTCTGCTGGATCTCGTCGTAAAGCCAGTTTGCGGATACCGAGGGTTTGGAATGCCGTGTGAGCAAGAACCGTTCGCCGATAAAAAGTGACAATTGAATGACACCAAAATCGATACCGCTGGCCTCGGCGTCCAGTCCGCGCAGCAGGATGAACAGGAAGTTTTCGAACCGCTCTAGTTTCGGTGGGTGACGCGGTCGCAGTGCGTCCTGTATCGCGAGCGGGTGAATCCCAAAGTCACCAAGAAGCGATCGAGTCTCACCATCCGGCAAACCGTCGATATCAAGCCAGATAATGCCATCCTTCGAATCCTTCCACTTTGCGATCAGTTCAGCGCCGCCGCTTGTTGACTCCTGCGCGCGCGGATCAAACAGGGATGCTCTGATCACCTTTTCCTCCAGCAATTGTGAAACTACCGACATTCTGCCACCGATCCGGCAGGGGATGTAGGAGATTTCTGCTGGACTGCGCTAGCCGGTAGTGGCGAGTTCGACCAGTTGATCGCGGTTGCGATACAGGTCTTTCGACTGAATGGCAACGCCAAGCGAACGCGCCTCGGCGCCAATTGCGTCCGGCAGCTCCGCGGCCGAGCAAAGATAGGCACGCGTGAAATCGAAGTCCATTGCGCACGCCAGCTTGCGCAGCACTTCGAGGCCGTTTTGACCTGGCATGTTGTAGTCGACAAGCAACACCACACCTGAATGGTCAGTCAGGTATTTGATGGCCAGTTCACTATCGCGAAAGCATTTGACCCGAACTGGAGAGCCACGCAACCGCCGGGCAATCAGATCCAGCGTCAGCTCATCGTCGTCGATTACAACGAGTTCATTCACTGCAGGGCTTCGCCGAGCGGGTACTCCGACAGATTCCAGAATGAATTGAGCGTCGCCAGCGCCTCGAGCATCGCTGACATTTTAATCGGCTTGACGATGTAGCCACATATATTGAATCTGTATGCAGCGACGATGTCTTCCTGACGATCTGAAGTTGTCAGCACGAACACCGGTGCGTGCGCGATGCTGGCATCGCTCCGCAGCGCCTCCAGAAACTCAAGACCGTTCATCTTCGGCATGTTCATGTCAAGGATAACAATATAGGGCATTGCCAGCGGCTGACCGCCTTCGTAGCCTCGCAGAACGTCAAGTGCTTCGTAGCCGTTACATGTGCTGACAATCCTGTTGGGAATGTCCAGGCGCTTGAGGCCACGCGTGATCTTCTCGACGTCGAGTTCGTTGTCATCCACGACGAGAAATGTCGTTTTGGCACTCGACATTTAACACACTTCCCTTGCCATGGACCCCGGCACGGGCACATCAACGGGCCAATCGAAGAGAAATGTCGTCCCCTCGCCCAGCTCTGAAGTCACACGAATCTGACCACCCAGTGCTTCCACTGACTTCTTGACAATCGCCAACCCGACGCCGGTGCTTTCGATCTCGTCTTTGGTCTGCAGCGTTTGAAAAACCTCGAAAATTCGCGAATGAAATTTGGGGTCGATGCCAGGCCCATTATCAGAAACAGAAAATTCGTAGAACCTGCCGTTCGGTCTGCATCTCACGGTCACCGTTGCGGATTTTCGATCAGGGTTGTACTTGACAGCATTGCCGATGAGATTATTCAACACTTGCTCGAAGCGAACGCGATAGGTGACGAGATCAGGCAACGACCCGGCGACTTTCAGTTGGTCCCCGCGAATATTCAGTTCTGTCGCGATTGAACGAAGTAGCATTTCAAGGTCTACACTTTCGGGTTGTTCCGGGCGTGAGCCGACGCGGGAGTAGCTCAAAATACCGTTGATAAGATTATCCATCCGGCTGGTTTGCTGTCGGAGACGCAGCAGGTTCTTCCCAACATCCGCTTTACTGTCAGGGCCGGAGAGGTAATCTTCCAGGTCTTCCTCAAGATACTCGCTAAGATCGATAATGCCTCGCAAAGGCGTCTTCAGGTCATGGGACGCGACGTAGGCAAAACTCTCGAGCTCCGCATTCGATTGCGCCAGTGCCACAGCCTTTTGTCGCAATTCCACATTCATGTGGTCGGCGAAGCTGAGCGTTTTTCTGCTGACCCGAGTCAACATCAGGAACATCGTCAGCAGCATCGCGTCAATAGTGATACCCCCGACCAGAATGAAGATCGGTTGGTTGTTGGCTGTCGATCGCCGAAATTCACTGGTACTGCGGATGTCAAAGTCCCACGTACGACCGTAGAGTTCCAGTTGACTTTTCTTCTGGTACATCGGATCGCGGTCGAAGTCACCGTCGTCGGGCGTATTCTCGTCATACAAAACGGAGCCCGCATCCGAAAGTGAAAAACCAACCCGGCGACGCGCCTGCTGCAGCGTACCCGCGATCAGTTTCTTGACGACAAAAGGAGCATAAACGATACCAATGAAATTCTTGCGGCGTTCGTTGACCGAGCCAGCCAAATTGTTCCGATAGTACGGGGCAAAGAAAAGAAACCCGGGCGTTTTCTCGTCATCCTGTACCAGGACTATTGGACCGGTTATCTGAGACTTCGCGGAGTCGCGTGCATTGATGGCCGCCGTGTATCGATTATTTTCGTGCGCCATGTCCAGGCCAACCGCCCTGGCATTGGGCAACTCCGGTTCAATATAGACAATTGGCATGCTGTGTTCACCGGCATGCGCGGGGTGCACGCGGTAACCGGGTCGGGTTTTTCGCTGCTCGGCAATGTGCGCAGGAAGCTCATCGCTCGAAAAGCTTTTGATAACACCAATTCCGTTGATGCCGGGGTACTTGGTCTCGATATGCAGGCTGACCGCGAAGGTTTGCCATTCCGCATGCGACATGTCACCGCCGCTTGCCTCGATAGCGGCAACGCCGCTCAGTAAAGCATCCTCGTAGCGCAGCATTCGCTCCCGAACCAGTTCGACCACCTGCGCTGCTTCACGCTCAAACTGTGTCCGACTATTTTCGTCAACCTGCGATTTAGAAAAGTACCATGCAGCAATGGTCAGCAATGCCGACGCGATAACGATGAACCAGTGAACCCAGTGCAGTCGCCCAGCGTTCGCCAGCGATTGTCGCTCGCTTTGCAGGGTGTCCAGGATAACCGTTGTTGATTCCATACCTAGGTGGCACCATTGCCGTTGCCTTTCGATTTTATTCTTCGAATCCGATCCTCAAGCAACGCAATTGCGCTGTCGAGGTATTCCATACACGGATTCAGATCGTCATTGATCAACGCTGCAACGGCTTCTCGAAACTCAGCGGGAAGCTCCGCCTCGTACTTGTCGAACAGGTCGCAAATTCTCTCAACAGCACTGTTTACTTCGCCGGCGAAGCCCTGGATATTGATCAGGGGCCCGCGAAGATCGTGAGTCGTTCGATAGGTTATGCTGGTGTCGTTCAGGTTCACCGATAAATCTCCTGGCGCAACACTACCGCGCCGTTTGCATCGCTTCGTCGCCGATAATATTTGGCGAGTACAGCGACATTTCTATCGCATCGGCCAGCTGTGTTGCATCGAATGGCTTTTCGAGGAAAGCGACGGCTCCAAGATCTCGTGCGCGCTCCTTGAGGCCCGACTGTTTGCTTGCCGTTATGAAAATGATCGGCGTGGCGGACGTTTGCATTAACGCCTGCAGCCTTTCAGCGACGATGAATCCATCTCCTCCGGGCAAGTTGATGTCCAGCAGGATAACGTCTGGCTTGCATTTCCTCGCCTGTGCGATAGCGGACACGGCATCGGCAGCAGACGCTACCTCATACCCCATGGATTTGAGGCGAATACCGATCGCCAACGTGATCTTCTTGTCGTCTTCAACTAACAATACGGTCTTCATTCATAACACTCCGATACATCAAAAATTGACTCCGCAACAGGCAGCGTAAATGCGAAGGTACTGCCATCGCCTTGCTTGCTTGTCGCCCAGATTTCACCGCCGTGCAATACGACAATCTCCCTGGCAATAGTTAGTCCCAGGCCGAGTCCGGCACCCATGAATTCGTCACCCGTGTTCTCAACCTGGTAAAGCCGCTCGAAGATCTGCGGCAAGTCTTTCTCAGGAATTCCACAGCCGGAATCCTCGACACTGATCTGCACTACGTGCTCGGCGGCTCGATGCGATATGTCAACGGTAATCTGTCCGCCCGGGTCGGTGTACTTGACGGCATTGCCAAGCAGGTTTGACAGGACCTGAATCACCCGGTTGCTGTCGATGTGCAGCATAGGCAGGGGTGTCTCTATTTCGGTGATGAGTTTCAGATCCTTGGCCTGCACTGCTGATGACATCGATGCCACGCAACGTGTCACCACATTCTCCAGCGAACCCAGCTTTTTTTTCATTGTAATTTTTGCCGCATCAAGCCTGGTCATTTCGACGAGATCGTTGAAGTGCGAGCTGATCTGATCGCAGCTTTCCAGCGCGTGGTTCAGGATTTCCTTTTGTTCCTCGGTGACGGGACCGGCGACACCGTCGTACACGAGCGCAACGAATTCGCGTGCTGCGGCCAACGGCGTCTTAACCTCGTGCGATACGCTTTGGTAAAAGCGCTGAATTTCGTCGTTCTTGGACTGCAATTTTCTGTTCGCAACCTGCAACTCGCGGCCATGCTTGTTGACAGCTTGTTTGAGCCGGCCTTTTTCGACCGCGTTGTCGATTGCACGCGCAAGTGACTCCGCCGAAACGACGCTTTTGGACAGGAAGTCTGTCGCCCCGGCCCTGACGGCCTCGGTCGCCGCTATCTCGCCACTGCCAGCTGTCATGACGATCGTTGGTGGTATTTCCTTCGACTCGTCGAGTTCCAGGCCATCGATGAACTGCGTACCCATCAGATCCGGGAGTACGTAGTCGATCAGGATACAGTCGAATTCCGAGGCCTTGCACTGCTCATGGGCGGCGGCCCCATTCGCAACCGCCACGACTTCATAAGTGGTCTTGGCGTGTCGTGACAGGTAGCGCTTGCACAGGTGCTGGTATGCCGGGTCGTCGTCCACGACCAGCACACGCACAACGTCGCCGCACGGCGTCGACTCAGCCTCGGGCGACACCGGCTCATGTAACAGAGCAGTTTGCATACTTCGTGTATCGGCGGCACGACGCAAAACTGAAACTCGAAAACACACGACGGTGCTTATGTTCAGTACTGCAGCCAATAGCTGAATCAGTTACCCGACATTGTGGACCGATTCAGCCAGGCCCAAATATTGAGCACTTGGACATTCACTTAAAACTTGAAACCAGAGCCCTCGACAAGGCCGTTGTCGGCCTGAGAATCAATGCGACGTCTTGGTTTGCCTGCTAAAATTGGTACAGGAATATGTGAAATGCCAACTTATCTGCTCGTATTCGTAATCATTGTGGTTATTGCACTTACCTATGCAGTTAGCGCAGCGATCACGCACAGACGACTCGCGAGGAAGTTTGCCGATCGGCAACATCTGACGAGTATGCGCAACTACGTGCTTGACGTGAGTACCGAGACAGCGTTTGTTCGCGCCAGGTTTGATCCACCGATACCGACCAGTCTTCCGGCCGAAGAACAGATTCGACTCGCTTTCCGGAACATGGTGAATGTCGATTGGAACGCCGCTTTCGCACTGCAGTACGGCTATCCGGCGGATTTCGATATGTCCAGCGTATCGCTTGGCGACCGGATGTCGCTGTCGGACCCGCGCAATCAAGATTTTGTTCGAGACTTCATAAAGAACAACTACAGCGCCATAGGCCATGAAATGTTCGGCACCACGGTATCCGGCGAGTCTGTAACGTTGGTGGCATCGACATCCGGCGTGGTCAAAGACGGCTATTTGACCGGCCTTTGGGGAACCATGATCGACAAGACGGCATTGAAAAATGCCGAATCCGAGCTGCGGGGCTCCAGGGAGCTGCTATCACGAACACTTCAATTGAGTCCGGATGCCGTCGCTATTTCCACACGGGATGGCGGTGTGATCATCGACGTCAATGATGGATTTTGCGCGCTAACCGGCTATTCCCGTGACGAGGTGCTCGAAAAATCGACCGTTACGCTCGGTCTGTGGCAGGACGCTTCACGACGCCAGGAACTTCTCTCGAAAATCCTCGAGACAGGAAAGCTCAGAGACGAGGCAATCACTCTTATTACGAAATCCGGCAATCCAATCAACTGTCTGGTGTCCTCGGACTGGGTAATAGTGGGTACGCAGAATTGTGTGCTATCGGTCATCCAGGACATCAGCAGGCGTACGCACTGACCGCCGGAACAAGAAAGGGGCCTCTTTCCAGAGACCCCTCCGATTTGCACGCTGACTACCGGCGATTCGAACGGCGGTCCAGTCGCTGATTCTTGCGCTGTCCCTTCTTGTCCAGGCGTTGATCGATTCGGTCACCTTTTTTGTCAAGATGTCGGTCGACCTTGTCGCCCCGCTTGTCGAGGCGTGTGTCGACACGATCACCACGCTGGTCGAGGCGTTGATCGACTCGGTCACCCTTTTCGTCGAGCCGATCAGACAGTCGATCGTGTCCGGCGTTCGCCGCACGATCCGATCGGTTGTCCAGGCGATCGTTGATTCGATCGCCTTTGTTGTCGAGCCGATTGTCGATGCGATCACCTCGATCGTCCAGGCGGTCATCGATCCGATCACCCCGATTGTCGAGCCGGTCATCGATTCGATCACCACGATTGTCGAGGCGCTCCTCGATCCGGTCACCGCGCTGGTCAAGTCGGTCGCCGTCGTCAGCCATAGCGGTTCCGCCGAACATCGCGACACCTGCTGCCAACACGACGGCCTGCCTGATAATACTGGTATATGCTGTGTTCATCTTGTCTCTCCTGGTGCCAAAGCCAATCTATCTGTTTGGCATATCAACGCGGGAGAGTGAAACCGGTTGACACCAACGAACACCCGAGTGGACATTATGTCCAACGCTGTTCTAGCTGCCGGTACGTCGGCGTTGTAACTTATGCTCGTACATCAGGGCGTCAGCATCCTTGAGCATACTGCCAACCGAGGTATGGCGCTGGCTATCGAAACTGAGACTGCCAACACTCCAGGCCAACTGGCGCCTGATATCGCAAACTTCCTCCACTGCCAGTTCTTCGAGGCGCCGGATGGCGATACGGGACTCTTCCCGCGATGCGGCCATCATGACGACAAATTCGTCGCCGCCAAGCCGTGCAATGACATCGGCCGTACGAAAACACCTGATCAAGAGTGCGGCAAAATGACGCAACAGCTCATCGCCAACCCTGTGACCATGCCTGTCGTTCATGTTCTTGAAGTGATCCAGGTCGAAGAACAGTAGCTCCGCTTCCATTCCCGTCCGCCGACAAAGCGAAAGCATATGATTCGCAACCATATGGAACCCGCGGCGATTGGCGACCTGGGTCAGAACATCGACGGTGACCTGCGACGCGATCACCAGTTGGTCTTCAACCATCCTCGCGAAATCCTGTAGCGTTTCCTGATCTGCCGAGTTCAGACTGCGCTGCCTGCTGTCGATAAGGCAGAGCGTACCCACTCGATGACCATTGGGTCCATGAATCGGGCAGCCCGCATAGAAGCGAATAAAGGGTGCGTCCACGACCAGCGGATTGTCCGAAAAGCGCTCATCGCGGCTCGCATCGGCAATGATCATGACCTCTTCGCTGTGAATTGCATGTCCGCAGAATGAAATCTCTCGTGAAGTTTCGCAGGCATCGAGCCCCTGTTTTGACTTGAACCACTGGCGATGGGAATCCACAAGACTGATCAGGCATATTTCGACACCGAACAGTCGTTTTGCCATTCGTGTAATGCGATCAAAGCGTTCTTCTGAAGGCGTATCCAGAATACGGAGCGAATGCAGGCTAAGCAGTCGCTCAGTCTCGTTGATCGGAGTAATTGGTGGCAGCAAAGCGCTTGTCCAAGGCGATAGATACGATTCCTATCGGCCGATGATGCGAAAAACTGACTCCCGTGAAGGGAGAGCGTGATGTCTGTCACATTATTGAGCCGAATACCTCGATCGCCTTTCAGCCAGATGCGTCCGGGTCAGTCGTTTGACCGACGAACAGCTTTTCAAAGTCATCCGCCGGCACAGGACGGCTTATGAAATAGCCTTGTCCAAAGTCGCATTCGAGGCGGCGCAACTCATCAAGAAGCAGCTGATTCTCGATGCCTTCGGCAACGACGCTAAGTCCAAAGCTCTTCGCAATTCCGATCGTATGTTCAACGATCTTCCTGTCGCCCGAGTCGCTGTGCATACCCATGACAAAGCTCCGGTCAATCTTGAGTTCGTCCGCCGGAATCTCCTTGAGATACGCGAGTGACGAATATCCCGTCCCGAAGTCATCGATCGAAATACGTGCACCCAGGTCGCGAAGTGCTGTGAGTACATCATGACTGGCTTCGCGATCTTCCATCAATGCATTCTCGGTGACCTCCAGCGTCAGTGACTCTGGCGAGACTCCCCATATGCTAGTGGCACTCTGCACCACGTCGATTATTTCCCGGCTCTGTATGATGCTTGGCGTAACGTTGACCGCAACGCTCAGGCCCGCTGACGTCTTTTGCCAATCGGCAAGTTTTCGGCACGCGCTCTGAATCGCAAACTGGGTCAGGTCGATAATTCTGCCGGTCGATTCGGCCAGCGCAATGAACACATCGGGTGAAATCTGTCCGATCTCCGGTTCGTGCCAGCGCATCAGGGCTTCCGCGCCCACGATCCGGTTTGTCTTCAGGCAGGTCTTGGCCTGGAAGTAGACTTCAAGGTCACCGGACTGCAGCGCGTCTTCGAGGCGAAGCTCCAGACCCCAGTCGGAAAAGAGCTGCGTCGCCGCTTGCTCCTCGAAAAAGCAGACCGGGTCGTGTCTTCGTGAACCATCAAGCGATGCTATTTCTGCCAGCCGCATCAGTTCCGCCGGATCTTTACCGTTTTGCGGATACAGCGCGATACCGATCGTCGTGCCCAACTTTATTTTCCTGGGGCTGTCTTCAACGGCTTCGGCTGCCAGGCGTCCAATCTTATTGGCCGCCAGCGTCACATGCCCACGATTGCGAAGGCCGCTGAGTAACACCGCAAATTTGCGATCGCTGATTCGTTCGACCGCGTCGTCGTCCCGTGCGATCGTTCGAAGCCCCATATACAAGTCATCCAGAATTTCCCCAGCCTGTTCGTGTCCCATCGCGGCACACAGTCTTTCGACTTCCTGTACCTGAACGATCAGCACAGCGAGATCCTTGCGCGCACGGACAGCCTTACCGATGTGGCGCCCGGCATTGGAAAGTCCGCCATGCTGCCGATAGGGAATTTGAATGGAGGTTGTATTCATGGCCTCACCCTAGTTCAGGTAGAACTCGGTTGGGTCAATGCCATACTCGCCAGGCGCCAGACCTCGCTCGATCCACAGCGAAACTTCACCGTCCAGTGACACTTTCTCCTCGTTGAGATCCAGCAGCTGGAAATCGTCAAGCAGTTGCTTTTCAGAATCGATGATCACCATGATTTCGGGGCGCAGTCGGCGGATGCGGTTTTGTTTCGTCACGATTCCAATCTGGCCGGTATTCAATTCGACCAGCGTGCCGGTCGGAAAAGCACCGATTGCCTTGGTGAACTGATCGACAATTTCGGCCTGGAACTCGACGTCCGCCAGCACGCGAAGTCGGCGGATCGCATCATACGATGACTGAAGTTTTGCGTAGGGGCGCGGTGTGATCATTGCATCGTAAGCATCGACAATGCCGGCAATGCGCCCAAACACCGGAATATCATTGCCCTTGAGGCCCGCCGGGTAGCCGGTGCCGTTGTAGCGCTCATGATGGTGCGCGACCATGTCGTGAACGCGTGAGTCAACGCCACCCGACTTGTCCAGAATCCTGAGACCGAACTCAACATGTCGCTGCATCAGTTTACGCTCTTTTTCACTGAGACTTTCGGGCTTGGTTAAAATTGTATCCGGCACCAGCGTCTTGCCGACGTCCAGTAGCAACGCGCCAAGCGCGATGACATCGAGATCATCCCGGGCAAGACCGATTTGCCTGCCGAGAATCGATGCCCAAACCGCAGACCCCAGTGAGTGGTTGTACAGGTACTGGTCCTTTTTCTGCATGCGAACCAGGCAGGCGAGTGCAGCGGGATTGCGCAATACACTGTCTACCATCGGCGTGACGGCTGATTCGAGCTGGTCGAGCCCCAGGTTTCCGGTACGCTTGAGATTCTTCATCACGTCCTTCACCGCAATCGCAACCTGGGTGTGCACACGATTCGCAGTACTCATTTCAGCTTTCAGTGTGGTCGCATTTTTGTAGACGACATTCGTTTGCTCAAAACTCGACTGCCCACCGCTCTCCTGTGAGAATTGCTCTTGCAAGGTGACACGATTGACATCTATCGCATCAGAATTGTCTTCTTCAGCCTCTACTTTTTCGACAATCTCAAAATCATCGGGGAGACTTTCGCTGGTGACGCGCACCTGTTTACAAAACTGGCGAATTTCCTGAATCTCGTCTTCGTCACGAATGTAGAAGCCTTGAAACAGGAACGGTGTTTCCAGCCACGGGCGATCAAGCTCGGCCACGTACATGCCGATTTGAAGCTGGTCCACACTAAGTGCTGTTGTCGTTGCCAATGAGCTGCCTCACACTGATCCCTGACTACAGGTAGCGGCCACTTCCCGTAATAATTGAGCCGCGCAACATTCCGACCGACGGCAACCGCTTGAGAATTTGTTCTATTCTTGAATATCGCGAGGTCGGGAGAAAGGAACTGTGCAGCGTTTTCTTGGCAGAAGTCCGGCGACGCGGCCGGTTGGCCGTCTTCAGGTATCCGGGAGCAGGGGCTGCAGGTCGGGGAGCAGCGCGTAACCCCTGCAGGTGGCAGTCGCACGATCGAGAGCGGCGCGCGCCTTGGCGATTTCACCGCGTTCGAGATAGGTTTGTGCCATGCGTCGCAAGCCCGTCGCCGACACCAGTTCTTTAGCAATGTCATCAACCTCGTCGTCAATTGCGTTCAATTCCGAGGCCGGCACAACGGCGCTGTCGAGTTTGGCCAGAATTGTGTAGTAATAAGCGCGGGCAGCGCGATCGGCTACCGGGGCGGTGCCGCGAAGGTAATCCCGTTCGGCAATTTCCGCCGCACGAAGATATGCCTCAATGGCTTTGCCGGTATGGCCGCTTTGACGATACGAGTCGCCGAGATTGCCCCACATCTCATGAATCTCCGGATTGCCATTCGCGAGCGAATCGATCGCCTTCTGTCTTAGCTCGGCCGAACGCTCAAAATTGCCGAGAAAGTAATGTGCCTGGCCCAGGAATTCATCACCGACATACGATGCCGGGTTGAGTTCACGGGCGCGGGCGTAGGCCTCGCGCGCCTTCTCCAGCTCTCCGTCACACAGATAAAAGCTGCCGAGATTAGCGAGTACGAATTCGTTTTCATTTCTTGCCTTCGCGGCTTCGCTCGCCTTGATTGCACCGGCGACGTTGCCGTCAAACCACTCCATCGTCGCGAGTGAAAACAGTGGCTTCCATACATATGGATCGATATTCGCGGCATTACTCGCCGACGCCTTGGCCTCACGTAAATATCGGTGGTCCCCGGTTTCGCGATAGGCCTCCAGTTGACTCGCGGCGAGTCCGGCCAGTGCTGCAGAATCCTTTGGGAACCGCTCAATCGTCTGTTTATACAGCGCAACGGCTTCCTGGTCCTGGCCGGTACGCTGCAAAAAGTGCGCATGCGCCACTGCAACCACCCGGTCCGTCGGGTTCAGCTGCACCGCCTGGCCACAGGCGAGCGCCGCATCGTTAAGTGCCCGCTCCTCGCTGTCCATCCAGTGCTCTTCGAGCAGTGTTTGGCAAAGTCCTGCATGCGCCCGTGCATAATTTGCGTCCTGCCGGAGCGCAGCTTCGAAGCGAGCCTGCGCACGTTTGATGTTCAATTCGTTTGACGGTTCATCCAGGTAGCGCTCACCTTCGAGATAATTGTCCTGAACGGCAGCAAGCGGGAAATGCGGAATCACGCCTTCATCTACCGGCATGCCAATGGCCCGCCGGATCGCGAGCGCCGCCTGTTGGGCAATCAAATCCAACGATTCATCAAGCGCGACTGTCGGCGTGCTATCTGACCACACCTGCTGGCGTACCCCGTCTCGAAACAAGTAAACGCGGACCGCTGTGAGACGACCGAGAGAGCGAAGGTCACCATCGACAACCACATCCGTTCGCAATCGCTCGGCCGTTTCCGCCGGACCCCACGACCGAGTCAGTACATCCGCCGTCGGTCGCGCAACATTAAAGTGCGCCTGCAGCTGCTCGCGCAGGGCGTTGCCAAAGGCGCTGTCGACGTCGTCGGCGAAAGGAATAACTGCGAGCGTCGAGGTTCCCATTGCAAGTGCCGCCGGGCGAGACTCAGGTTCCGACCCCGCTGTCACCGGCAGCACGTCAGGCGC
>DDIP01000422.1:0-706 GCA_002338605.1 Proteobacteria bacterium UBA1847
CGTGCCGTCAATGCGCTCAACCTCAAGCGTAATCATACCGTCGTTCAACAGCAAGATATCGCCAGGGGACAGGTCTTCGTGAATGGTCTCCAGCGCGACGCCGACGCCGTGGCGGTCACCTTCAAAAAAACCGAGTTTGCTGTCGAGAAAAAATGCATCGCCGTCTTGCAACGACACGCTGTGTTCCTTGAACCGGCAAATTCGGATTTTCGGGCCCTGCAGGTCGCCCATGATGCCAACCTCGCGGCCCGTTGTTTTGGCTGCTTTCCGCAGTAGCTCGGCCCGCCTTTCGTGATCACTGGCTTCGCCATGCGAGAAGTTGAGTCGCGCAACATCCAGCCCGGCATCGAGCATCCTGCACAGCGTTTTTGAGTCGTCAGAGGCTGGACCCAGCGTCGCGACTATCTTGGTTCGGGGTATCATGCGCGGGATTATTGCACAGCTGTAAAACGCGCGCTGATATGCAAGCCGCATTGAGTTTCAGGTGAAATCACTGATTCCGAGGCATTGCCTTTTCAACAAAACAGCCCGCCCGCGTCAGGCCGTCGCAGCGGACACTAGTTCGCACGACGCTCGGCTGCCCGCTTTTCAAGGATCGATACAGCAGGTAGCGTCTTGCCTTCCACGAACTCCAGGAACGCACCGCCACCCGTCGAAATATAGGAAATCCCGTCGGCAACGCCGTACTTGTCGATTGCCGCCAGGG
>DDIP01000422.1:811-4250 GCA_002338605.1 Proteobacteria bacterium UBA1847
GCCGCCAGGGTGTCGCCACCACCGGCCACAGAGAATGCTTTACTCTCCGCAATGGCCTCAGCGAGGATGCGCGTGCCCTCACCGAACTGATCGAACTCAAAGACGCCGACCGGACCGTTCCAGATTATGGTGCCGGCACTGGCGAGAATATTGGCAAAGTCCGCTGTGGTTTCAGGGCCGATATCGAGTATCAATTCATCGTTGGAAACGGCGTCAACGGATCGCACTGTCGCTGCGGCATCGGCTGAAAAACTATCGGCCACGACGACATCACTTGGCACCGGTATGGACGCGCGATCATCGGTATTTGCCGCCAATTGCCGCGCGGTATCAAGCATTTCCGGTTCAAACAACGACTTGCCGACATTGTGACCAGCCGCGGCGATAAAAGTATTGGCGATTCCGCCGCCGACGATCAGGCAGTCGACGATTTCTGCGAGCGCATCGAGCACCGTCAGTTTGGTCGAGACTTTCGAGCCGCCGACAATTGCGACAAACGGCCTCGACGGATTGTCGAGTGCTTTCGCAAGTGCCTTGAGCTCCGCTGTGAGCAAGGGACCCGCGCAGGCAATTGGTGCAAATTCGGCAACGCCGTAGGTACTTGCCTGGGCACGGTGTGCCGTACCGAACGCATCCATGACGAAAACATCACACAATGCTGCCATTTTTTGGGAGAGTGCGGGCTCGGATGCTTTTTCCCCAACCAGAAACCGAACATTCTCAAGCAGCACAACATCACCAGGCGTGACATCGACCCCATCGATCCAGTTTTTCACCAGCGGCACGGAGCGATCAAGCAGTGTAGACAGACAATTGGCGACCGGCTGCAATGAGAAAGCATCGTCCGGCTGGCCCTCCGTCGGCCGGCCGAGATGCGACATCAGCATCACCGCGGCACCCGCGTCCATCGCCGCCTTGATCGTCGGCAGCGCCGCACGAATCCGCGCGTCCGACGTGACGGTGACGCCGTCAACCGGCACATTCAGGTCCTCGCGAATAAGCACACGTTTTCCGGCCAGATCGAGATCGGTCATTGCGATGACTGACATTGCGTGCTCCGCGTTAAATTTCTCTATTTTGCATTTACCAGCGCAACGGTGGTATCGAGCATTCGATTGGAGAAGCCCCATTCGTTGTCATACCAGGCGCAGACTTTGACCAGCGTTCCATCAATGACCTTGGTCAGTGTCGCATCGTAAGTTGACGAGTGCGGATCATGATTGAAGTCAATTGATACCAGCGGTTCCTCATTGTACGCCAGGACACCCTTTAGCGGTCCCTCACTGGCCGCTTTCAATACCTTGTTAATCTCGTCAACCGTCGTCGGACGCTCCGGCACGAACGTCAGGTCGACGGCCGATACATTGATCGTCGGCACTCGCATTGAGAAACCATCCAGTTTGCCATTCAGTTCCGGCAACACAAGACCCACCGCTTTCGCAGCGCCGGTGCTGGTCGGAATTTGTGACATCGTCGCCGAACGCGCACGCCGCAGATCCTTGTGGTAAACATCCGTAAGGACCTGATCGTTTGTGTAAGCGTGGATCGTTGTCATGATGCCGTGCTTGACGCCGATTGCTTCGTGCAGCGGTTTCACCAGTGGCGCGAGACAGTTTGTCGTACACGATGCGTTCGAAATAATCGTGTGCTTTGACGTCAGGTCCGTGTGGTTCACGCCATAGACGATTGTACCGTCGATATCCGGGCCACCGGGTGCCGAAATGATGACTTTCTTCGCACCACCTTCGATGTGCTTGCCGGCCATCTCGCGGTTGGCGAACAAGCCGGTGCATTCGAAAACGACCTCGACACCGAGCTCACCCCACGGCAATTTCGCCGGGTCGCGTTCCGCGAATACCTTGATGCGGTCACCGTTCACGATGATGTCAGTGCCGTCGACTTCAACGGTACCTGGAAATTTGCCGTGTGCGGTGTCGCGTCGTGTCAGGTGCGCATTGGTTTTCGCGTCGCCCAAATCATTGATGGCAACGACATCGAACTCGCCTGCTCGGCCAGATTCGTGAATTGCGCGCAGGATGTTCCGTCCGATTCGGCCGTAGCCGTTGATGCCAACCTTAATCGCCATGTTTACTTACTCCCAATTTCAATTCTGGCTGCTATTTCAACAGGTCTTTCGCAACGGCAACGAGGTTGTCCGTCGAAAAACCAAAATGTTCGAACAATTCTTCCGCCGGGGCCGACTCGCCGAATCGATCCAAGCCTATCACGCGCCCCCCGGGGCCGACATGTCGCCACCAGGTCTCAGTGACACCCGCTTCGATGGCGACGCGTGTTGTAATGGCCGCCGGCAATACTGATTCCCTGTAAGCGGCATCCTGCTCGTCAAATACATCAACTGAAGGCATCGACACGACTCGCGCCTTGATGCCGTCTGCCGCCAGCAATTCCACCGCCGACACCGCAAGAGCCACTTCAGAGCCGGTTGCGATAACAATCAGGTCCGGTGTTCCATTACAGTCTCGCAGCACGTAGCCGCCCTTCGAAATAGCGGTAACCTGTTCCTCGCTACGCGCCTGGAATGGCAATCCCTGTCGCGTCAGCACGAGGCTGGTTGGCCCGTCGCGTCGCTCAATGGCATGACGCCAGGCGACGGCGGTCTCAACCGTATCGCAGGGTCGCCAGACACTCATGTTCGGCATCAGCCGCAATGATGCCGTGTGTTCCACGGGCTGATGGGTCGGGCCATCCTCGCCGAGACCGATCGAATCATGTGTAAAAACCAGGACATTCTGGATTTTCATCAACGCCGCCATGCGCAATGCATTGCGTGAGTAATCGGAGAATGTGAGAAAGGTTCCGCAATACGGCAGGAATCCGCCGTGCAGGCGCAGTCCGTTGCATATGGCTGTCATGCCAAATTCGCGAACACCGAACCAAATATAATTGCCACTCGCTTCGTCTGCCGATATTGGCACCGAACCGCTGTGCTTGGTCAGGTTGGATCCGGTCAGGTCCGCTGAACCACCTGCCATCTCCGGCAATGCCGGTGCAAAAGCATTCAGTGCAATCAACGAGGCCTTGCGCGTCGCAACGGTTTCGGCAGCGGCATTGATCGCGGCGATCGCCCTATCGGCATGCACACTCCAGCTTGCGGGTAATTCGCCCGCCATACGGCGTGAAAATTCTGCCGCCAGTTCGGGGTACCGGACACTGTATTCAGCAAACTTCTGGTTCCATTCTGTTTCGCGGACAGTCCCTGCGCTCTTTGCATCCCATGCCGAGGCAATCGATGCCGGAATTTCGAACGGAGGCGACGACCAGCCGAGGGCCTTTCGCGTCGCGACGATCTCATCAGGGCCGAGCGGGGCACCATGGGTCGATGCGGTCCCTTGCTTGTTCGGTGAGCCAAAGCCGATGATTGTTTTGCAGCAAATCATCGTCGGCCGCTCGGTGTCGGCGCTGGCCTCGTCGATCGCGG
>DDIP01000240.1:0-154 GCA_002338605.1 Proteobacteria bacterium UBA1847
GAGCCGATGGTGTTCCCGGATCCGGTAATCTCGATTGCTATCGCGCCGAAAGACAAGGCGGGTACTGAAAAAATGGGCGTCGCCCTGAACAAGATGGTTCAGGAAGACCCGTCATTCCAGGTTGCCACCGATGAAGACTCGGGCGAAACGCTGA
>DDIP01000240.1:282-10219 GCA_002338605.1 Proteobacteria bacterium UBA1847
ATGGGCGAGCTGCACCTCGACATCAAGGTGGACATTCTCCGCCGCACCCACAAGGTGGATGTGGAAATGGGCAAACCGCAGGTTGCCTACCGCGAAACGATCACCAAGCTGATTACGGACAGCTACACACACAAGAAGCAGTCCGGCGGCTCGGGTCAGTATGGCAAGATCGACTACCAGATCGAGCCTGGCGAGCCGAATTCAGGCTACCAGTTTGAATCCAAGGTCACCGGCGGTAACGTTCCGCGCGAATACTGGAGCGCCATCGACAAGGCATTTGGATCCTGCATGAGCGAAGGTACACTGGCCGGCTATCCGCTTCTGGATGTCAAATTCACGCTGCTCGACGGTGCGTTCCACGCAGTCGACTCATCCGCCCTGGCATTCGAAATTGCGACCAAGGCTGCTTATCGCCAGTCAATTCCCAAAGCCGGCGTGCAATTGCTGGAGCCGATCATGAAAGTCGATGTCTTCACACCCGAAGACAATGTCGGCGATGTTATCGGCGATCTCAACCGCCGTCGCGGCATGATCAAGTCACAGGACGCTGGCCCTACCGGCGTGCGCGTCAAGGCGAATGCACCGCTCGCGGACATGTTCGGCTACATTGGCCACTTGCGCACCCTGACCTCCGGTCGCGGGCAGTTCTCGATGGAGTTCGCACATTACGCGCCGTGTCCGCAAAACGTCGCCGAAGCCGTTATCAAAGAGGCAGCGGAGCGAAAAGCCCGAAAGTAGTCTCTTCGCAAGCGCCAGGCACCCGATCAGGCCCCTTCAGCAACCGCTGCGGGGGCTTTTTTACGCCCATTGCGAATGGCATCGAAGCTGAAAATGACGACCGCGATCCAAATGCACACGAAGCAGACCCAGTGGGCGACCGTCAACACCTCACCGTAGTAAACGCCAGTCAGGAACTGGATGGTCGGCGACAGGAATTGCATGAAGCCAATGGTGGTCAACGGCAGGCGCCGGGCTGCCAAGGCAAAAAACAGCAGCGGCAGCGCCGTGACAGGACCGGCCATGACAAGCAGGAGTGACATGGTCGTATCACCACCGGCAAACACTGCCAGCCCCGCTGAACTGAGCCAGGCGAAGCAGCCGAGTGCAAATGGCGCCAGCAGCAGGGTTTCGATGAAAAGCCCCGGCATGCCGCCGATGACAACTTTCTTTCGGATCGCCGCGTATACGGTGAAGCTCACTGCAATACCCAGCGAAACCCAGGGAACCTGCCCGCCGTTGACGCTCAGGATCAGTACGCCAAGCACCGCCAGCAGCACCGCGAATCCCTGAAAACGGCGCAAGCGTTCGCCAAAAAGCAGGACACCGGCAAGCATGTTTGTCAGGGGGTTGATGTAATACCCAAGACTGGCTTCGAAAATGCGGTCGTCCTGGATCGCCCAGATGTATATGAACCAGTTGATGCCGATGACAAAGGCCGACAGGGATAACCAGCCGAGCATGGACCTGTGCGTCAACGCGCGACCGACCTCGCGCCATTGCCGGCGCAGAGCGATGATGATTGCGCCAAACGGGACCGCCCACATCACACGATGGGTAATGACTTCCAGTGGTGATACGGACCCGACGACCTTGAAGTAGACGGGCAGGAAACCCCACATCAAATAGGCGAGCAGCCCGGCTACCACGCCGTCACGTACATCCCTCTCAAGAGTGGTCAAACTAGTGCCGCCCGCTCGGTGACGACATGGGCTTCGAAACTCGCATTGCTGGATCTTCTTGGACGGGATTTGGGTTGCCGTATTCTGAATGGTTTTAAGTTCAAAATCAGGGAATATTTACCGTACTCGAAAATGCTGCAAAAGGCGTCAGGACGCCCTCTGCTGGCGATTTCTGTGACATAAGCCGATGAAATTGCCCCGAAATGGACCCAAACTGACCATCTGGTATGGCCGTCGCTCCGGGGCGGCCAGTCGCTCACGAGCGGATAGCTATGTACGAACAACATTTCGGGCTCAAGAAACCCCCTTTTCGCGCCAAGGCTACCGGCACAGATGTCTTCGTGGGACCGCAGATCGCAACCGCGATGGCGGGACTGAAAAAGGCGCTGATCGCCAGTGATGCTGTGGCTACGGTCTCCGGGCCGGTCGGATCCGGCAAAACAACTCTGGTCATGAAAGCACTGGAGTCCATGGTCGGACGGCCAAAGGTCGTGCGAGTCGGCCGCATGCGCCTGGATACCACCGACGTTCTCGGCCTGTTGCTTGACGAACTGGGCATCGAGAATCAGCCGCGCGGAACGATTCAGAAATTCAATGCATTTCGTCGACGCCTCAAGGAAATGGAAGACAGCGAGACGAGACTGGTCATCGCCATCGAAGACAGTCAGCGGCTCGGACTCGACACACTGGCGGAGATCGAGGCTGTAACGGCTGCTGATGCGGGCTTGTCCGAGGGTGCCGGTATCGTCTTGATGGGCGACGAAGATCTCGAACAATCGCTTCGCGACCCGCAGCTTGGCAGGCTCTGTCAACGTATTCGCCAAAGACTGCATACGACTCCCTTGCCGCCCGCCGAACTGCGTGGCTACCTGCGCCATTGCTTTCGCCTGGCTGGCGGCGACTTCGAACAGGTTTTCGATACCGATGCGGCACTACTTCTGCACCATCTCACGGGCGGGGTCCCGCGCCTTGCGAATACTGTTATTGAATCGGCCATGGCAACCGCTGTGGACCAGGGACTCGACAAAGTCTCATCTGAGCTGCTGGCGAGAACCGGCGAAAGCGAATTTGGCCTGAGTGCGGCCGGGTTCGAATTCACACCGCCACCCGCCCCTGAAGCGTCAGCCAAGACCGCTTCCGAAAAAGACATTGTCACTTCGTCACATGGCGAACCGGCACCGGAGCCCGCGCCGGAGGCGGATCCAGTCACACCGGCTCCAGTCAGCAGTGAGCCGGTCAAGGTCTTTGCTGACGTGCCGGAATCCGCTGATCTGCCCGAGCTGATCCAGGACACGCTACCCGATTTACAGGTCCTCGCACCGGAATTCGCGGTTGCCGATGAGCCACCGATCGCGAAACCCGAAACCGAACCTGGCAAGTCTGAACCCGAATTGCTGACGCTGGCGCCGGATGTCCCGGAGCAGGACATGCCGGAAGCCGTGCTCGATGTTTCCCTATCGGAACCGGAAATGCCGAAGCCCGTCGCTGACCGTCCCGATATCGATGCCGAAATGCCTGTGCTGGCGCTTGAAGAGCAGAGTCAGGATAGCAAGATCGACAGCGACGAAATTCCCGACTGGGACCGGGACCCGACAATGGCCGAACTGCGGCCGGATCTTGACGCCCTGGAACAGGCCCTGGCATTTACGCAAGAAAACGAACCCGAGCCGAAAACCAGCGCCGACAACGAACACGGCGAGCGAAACGACAAGCAAGTCGATAACATTCCGGAAATTACGCTTGATCACGCCATTAGCCAGCGTATCGAAAGCCAGTTGATTGATGAGCCCGGGCAAATCAGTCCCGCACCGCAGAGTGAGTCGGAACCGGACGAAACCAAGCCCGAGATTCCCGCATTGAAAATCACGGCAAGCAAGACAAACAAGAGCGATACAGAAATCCAAAAGATCGCCGCCGAACTGTCGCGCGCGAAATCGCTGGAAGACGTCGACGACCGAATGGCAGAAACCCTGTTTGGTGATGAACTGAGTCTTGTCGCTTCCCAATTCATGAAAAAAGCAGTTCCCGCCGAATCGGCCAACGACGATATCGAAGATGTCGCAGCGGTCGAGGTGGTTGCCGAGACTCAGGCCACTGAGCAACAAGCCACAGCAGCTGGCAATGCCACGGCCGTCAGCAACGCGCCGGCCGGCAGTGTTTCCGCGAACTCCGTTGATGTCGAAGTCACGCTTGACTCTGACAGCCAACCCGTACGAGGTGGCATGGATTTGTCAGCATCGCAGCGGCTGAAGACGGTACGAGCACTCAATGCTGACCTGCACCCGTCGCTGCGCGAGCCTGAATCAAAAGCGGCAAATGACGCCGTACAGCCCGTCACCAGCAACAAACCGGAATCGATCGAGGATCAGATCAATATTTCGATGACACAAACACTCAAGGCGCTGAATGTGCGAGCACCCGTCAGCCACGACGAGGACGAAGACGACAACAAAGGCAAGAGCGGGTTCTTCAGTCGATTCAAGCGAAGCTGAGTGGCGCTCCGGTGAAAGAGGTCTATTCGGGGCTTGAGGCCTGGCGATACATTATCGAGTCCGAAAAGCGCCGCAAGACCGTTGAAAGTTACCTCCCCCTGATACTGAGCGCCGCCGGCGCCTTTGGCGTTTCGCCGTTTATAGTGCTGCGGTATCTGCAAGGTGAGTGGCTCGCCGCCATAGTCGATACCGTGATTGTGCTGGGCTTCACCTGCCTGGGTATCTATGTTTACCGGACGCGCAAGGTTCGCTTTGCCAGCATAGCCATATCCTTGTTTAGCATGGGAGGGGTGCTGACGACGATTTACGTTATCGGCCCCCAACAAGCCTATTGGATTTATCCTGGCCTGATGGCAGTGTTTTACCTTCTGCGCCCTCACGAAGCATTGCTGCTTTCGTTCACGACTGTCTTCGCCCTGATTCCACCATTGCTTGGCCGCGCCGATTCCCATTCGACGATGACCATCTTTGTCACGATCGTCGTTATGAGTTCCTTCGCTTTTGCATTCTCACTGGTTACCAGCCGTCAGCGGGAGCAATTGATGCGCCTTGCGACCAAGGACCCATTGACAGGAGCAGGTAATCGCCGCTTCTTCGATACCAAGCTGGTCGATCTCGTCAACAACATGAGGCGGACCGGAACGCCGGCAAGCTTGCTGTTACTTGACCTCGATCACTTCAAGAAAGTGAATGACGACTATGGCCATGCAATAGGCGACAGAATCCTGAAGCAGGTAACGGAGATCATTAATCTTCGTATTCGAGCGACAGACAAGCTGTACCGAATCGGCGGTGAAGAATTTGTCGTCGTGATGGAAGGACAAACTGTCGAACGTGCCGCACATCTTGCGGAACAACTGCGAACCCTGGTCGAAGCAAACGAACTGGTACCGGACCAGGCGGTGACGATTTCACTCGGCGTCGCTGAATTACGGCCTGGCGAGGAACCAGTCGATTGGCTACACCGGGCCGATACAGCCCTGTACGAAGCAAAGCGTGCAGGACGTAATCGAAGCCACATCGCGAGCTAGGCGTCCTCCAAAAGCTTTTTGTCCACCCAGCGCAAGACGATTTCTTCAAGCATCGCCAGTGGCACGGCTCCGTTGCCTAATACGACGTCGTGAAACTCTCGCAAGTCGAAGCGATCGCCAAGGTCGTTTTCGGCAATGCGGCGCAGCTCCCAGATTTTCAGTTCGCCAAGCTTGTAGGCAAGCGCCTGTCCCGGCCAGGAAATATATCGATCCACCTCCGCCCGGATGTTGGCTTCGGACAAGGATGTGTTGCTGAGGAAAAAGTCCATCGCCTGCTGCCGCGTCCAACCTTGCGAGTGCAGGCCGGTATCGACAACCAGCCGGCAAGCACGCCACATCTCATAACTCAGTCGTCCAAAGTGTTCGTATGGCGTCTGGTAGATTCCCATTTCCACGCCAAGTTTTTCTGCATACAGCGCCCAGCCTTCGCCGTAGGCGCTGAAGTAAAGGTTGCGGCGAAATGCAGGCGCATCTTCCATTTCCGATGACAATGCATTCTGGTGGTGATGGCCAGGTACAGCCTCGTGCAGCGCCAGTGCCGGAATCTCGTAGAGCGGGCGCTGATCCAGTGCGTAGGTATTGATCCAGAACGCGCCGCCCTGAGGCGCTCCGGGCGGTGACCCGTAGTAGGCTCCCGTCGTATAGTTTGGCGCGATTTCATCCGGTACCGGGACGATACCGTAGGGTTGTCGTGGCAACTTGCCGAAAAATCCCGGCATTACATAGTCGATACGTTTTGCTATGTAGGCCGTCTCTTTTAGCAGGTCTTCCTTGCTGGTGGCATAGAACTGCGGATCCGTGCGAAGGAATTTCCCGAACGCTGCGAAATCACCGTTGAATTCCAGTTCCTCAATGATCCCGTCCATCTCCCCTCGAATTCGTTTAACCTCCTCCAGTCCAATACTGTGGATCTCGCCAGCTGTCGTGTCAGTGAGTGTCGTGTATCGCTTGATGTTGAATGCGTAGTATTCCTCGCCCTCGAGCAGATCCTCGGCACCGATAGTGTCACTTGCCTGGTATTCGTCGTGAAGAAATGCCGCCAGTTTCGAAAATGCCGGCAATACCTGTTCACGAATGACCTGTAGCCCGGCTTCTTGAAGTCGCGCCTTGTCCTCAGCGGAGACCCGCTCGCTCATGTCAACAAACGGCTCATAGAAACTGCTGTCCTTTGGATCGTCTTTGACCTGGGCCTCGATGGTTGGCAGCACACCGTCAATTACAATTTGCGGCAGCACGAACAGGTCTTCGACACCCGCGCGCATGTTGTCAATATTTTCATCGAAATAGCGAGGGATATCGGCCATACGAGCGATGTAGTCCTCGTAGTCAGTCGCGCGCTGCATCGAAACGCCGCTGCTCGCTGTCAGTGCGTTCATGAAAAAGCCGGAAAACGTATTGAACGGAATCCTGTTGAGTCGCAGTTCGCTGGCGCCAATCGAGTCCTCGAGCACCCATTGGAACAAGTTGGCATCGATACGAGCTTCGTCACCGAGTGTGTCGCGGTCAATATCGCGGACCCGGCGCAAGAACGCCTTCTCCGCTTCCAGTCGACGCTGTTCGTCAGCAACGGTCACGGCAGGCATCCTGTCATTGAAGTCGCTTACCCCAACGGCAGTTGCAAGCGTCGGGTCTTCGGCGAGTGCATACTCCCAGTGTTCCTCAATGATGGCGTTGAGTTGCTGTTCGGCTACCGACGTTTTGTCGGCCTGCGCAGCAACCTGGCTTTCGTCCGGTGCGCCGCACGCTGACACCAGCACGAGCAACACAACGACTACGATGTGGCGACAGAGGTTCATGCTCGTGCCCTATTGGCTTTTCTGCAGCGCTTCAATACGCGCCGCTTCGAACTCATCACCCGGGACCCAGGTCGGCATTTGGTCGGCATTCGCAATAGCGAGACCAGTCCAGAATCCGAGCAGCGCATCGTCGATCATGCCGTCAAGATTCCAGTTCGGATCGTATTCGTCACTCGGTTGATGATAGTTGACCTCGGTATAGTGATTCTGCTGTTCACGACCCCACTCCGGCGGTCGATCAATGAAGTCAGTTCCAGTATCCAGGTACATCGCCGGGACGCCAATTTTCGCAAAGCTGAACTGGTCTGAACGGTAGAAATAGCCCTTGTCAGAAAACTGGTCCGGCTTGACGACACGGCCCTGTTCTTTTGCAACCATCGTCACGATTTCGTCAATCGTCGATTTCCCCAGCCCGATGAAGGTGACATCGTGCGTATGTCCCCAGACGTTTCCGCCGTCGTAGTTCAGGTTGGCGGCAATCTTGCCCGGCGGGAACGTCGGGTTGGCCGCATAGTATTTGGAGCCGAGCAGGCCCTGCTCCTCGGCGCCGACCAGGGCTACGAGGATTGAACGACGCGGTGCTTCAGGCAACGCCTTGATCGCTTTCGAAATCGCCAATACCTGCGCAACGCCGGTCGCGTTATCGAACGCACCGTTGTAAATGCTGTCGCCCTCTGCGTTTGGTGTGCCGATACCGAGATGGTCGTGATGCGCCGTGTAGATCACCGCTTCGTCTTTGAGCTCGGGGTCGCTGCCTGGTATCAACCCGAGTAAGTTGCCGGATTGAACTCGTTCAATTTCGACGTTCATCCCAATCGATGTCTTGACGCCCAACGGCACCGGTTCGAAATCGCGGTTGTAGGCCTTCTCACGCAGCTCGTCGAGGTCGAAGCCCGCCATAGCAACGAGATCACGCGCACTGTCTTCGGTTACCCAGCCCTTCACCTGACTGCGTGGCTCATCACCTGCGGGCAACTCGAACTGAACGCCGGTCCACGACGTCTGCACGACCTGGAAAGGATAGCCAGCCGACGGCGCCGTATGAATGATAATCGCACCGGCGGCGCCCTGCTTCGCGGCACTCAGGTACTTGTAGTCCCAACGGCCATACCAGAGGCGTTGTTCCCCGCCGAATAATTCCGGGTCCCAGTCGGGGTCATTGTTCATCATCAACAGGACTTTGCCCTTGAGGTCGACACCTTTGTAATCGTCCCAATCGTATTCCGGCGCCTGAATGCCATAACCCACAAAAACGACTTCGGCATCGTTCAACTCGGCGCGTTCACTCTGTACGCCGCTGCCAACAATAAATTCATCCCATTGCTTTAGCACCAGGGATTTGTCGTGCCCGGTGAAAACCCATTCGTCCGGCTGCGCCGAATTGACGCCAACGAGTTCGAATGCCTGGTCCCATCCGCCGTCGGCTGCCCCGGGTTCAAGTCCGAGCGCAGCCATTTGTTCCGCCAGGTATTTTCGCGTCTTGTCATCGCCACGACTGCCCGGCCCACGACCTTCATAGCTATCCTGGGATATCTCCTGAATGATGCCGCGCATGTAGTTGTCTTGAATTTGCAGGGCAGCCTGCTCGGCACTGGAACTTGCGCCAGCGGTATCAGCAACAGGGACAGCGGTACCGGTACCAGCGTCATCATTGCCACAACCGAACAGTAAGAAGCCGGTAGCGACGAACAGAATTACTGAAATTTGCTTCACGTATTCACTCCAGGAAATCAATCAAATAATTCGGATAAAAAATTCTGCGCGGCGACCCAGGATCGACGATCCGCTGCGGCATGATAAACAGTGCCACGCCCAATGTCATTGGCAGCAGGATTGGTGAAGGCATGCTGTGTATGACCATAGGCGTGCAATTGCCAGTCGATACCGCGTGCCGTCATTTCTTCGGCAAATGTCACTACGGCTTCCGGTGTTGCCAACGGATCATTCCAGCCATGCAATGCCAATACCTTGCAGTCACTGTTTTGAGTTTTGATGTTGTCGGGTGCATCAAACAGGCCATGAAAACTGACGACACCCGACAGCGGCGCATTCAGTCGCGCCAGGTCGATCACACTCAGGCCACCGAAGCAGAATCCGATGGCCGCACACTGCTGGTCATCGACTTCCGACTGCTGCCGCATCGTTGCCAGCGACAGTATCAGGCGTTCTTGCAAATCAGCGCGGTTGGCGCGGAGCGCATCCATGTTTGCCCTCAACTGCTCGTCGCTGCCACCGATTTGCGATGCGCCATAGACATCTATGGCAAATGCAGCATAGCCCAGTGCAGCAAGGTCTTTTGCCTTGCCTTCCTCGAACGGCGATCGGCCGCGTACCGTGTGAGCAATCAACACGCCAGGTCGTGGTCCCGCAGCCGCGTCGTCCCAGGCCAACAGACCCGAAAACACTTGCTGGCCCTCGCCGTACTCGATCAGTCGCGTTTGTATGCTCAAGGTATTACTCCCGCGTATTTGGATTATCGACGTCGTACGACGAATAATTCGTAGCGACCATCCGGACCGATACACCAGGACGCAACGGTGCTGGTAATACTGACAATCACCGCACCAAAGAGTGCCGCCCAGAAACCCGACACCTGGAAGTTGTCCAGCAGTGCCGCGACTAATCCAAACATGGCGGCATTCAAGACGAACAGGAACAAGCCCAGCGTGATTATGGTGATGGGCAATGTCAGCAGAAACATCACCGGCCGTACAAACCCATTGACCAGCCCCAGCAACAATGCTGCAAGAACAAAGCTCCCGGTGCCCGATATCGAAACGCCCGGAATCATGCGAGACGCCAGGTACAAACCCAGCATCGTGATAAGCATCCGCAGAATAATGCCGTTCATCCTGACATTATGACATTCTTAACCCTGCGTCGCCTCGGTCAGTTTGCTAAGATTCCGGGCGCTGCGCCCGTAGCTCAGTCGGATAGAG
>DDIP01000048.1 GCA_002338605.1 Proteobacteria bacterium UBA1847
TACCTGCGATTGTTGGATTTCCGTGGAACTATGCGGCCCGGAGATGCTCTGATATAGCAGTCACTTCTAAACCATGCCTGGGTTCTGACCACTTGATCGTATCGATAAACCTTAGATCCAGCCTCGTCCTGTTGTCACTCTTCGCGGCGGGATGCGCGTCAAACGTTACGGTGGACGAACCCACAATTCCCAGGCCTCATATCGACAAATTGCCAATGGATGTCGCGCTTCGCATTCCGGAGGAATTCAATAACTTTGTGCACGAAGAGAATGTCCTCGGGCGAGAAACCTGGACGATCAATCTTGGCCGCGCCAATGCCTCATTTTTCGAGCAACTATTCGGGTTCATGTTCGAAAACGTAATCATTCTCGGCCCGGATGACAATGCGCTGGACTACAAATTTGATGCGCTGGTTGAACCCCAGATAGAGGGTTTCGAGTTTTCCGTACCCAACCAGAGCAAGACGGATGCCTTTGCAGTTTGGATACGATACCGCATGCAGATTTACGACAGCGTCGGCAACAATGCATCGACCTGGACTGTCAGCGCGTACGGGAAAAGTCAGAAAGAAGGTCTGGGTGGCACCAAGTCTCTGCAACGAGCAGCCGTTCTTGCAATGCGCGATGCGGCTGCGCTGATTTTGCTTCAGATGAACAAATCGACCAAACTAAGTGCTCTGGCTGACGGCCCCATGGACGTCAGCGACCTGGAATCGCCAACAGTAGCGGATACTGACACACCGGATATCCCGGCGAGTCCTGCTGGCATTTTCGCTATCGGAGGTATTGACGATGCTCGCGAATAGAATTCTTACACCGATACTTGCAGTCGCCGTGAGCAGCTGCGTTACAGCACGCGTCGAAGATGCACGCGAAGAAACCACTGGTCTGCTTGAGGGAGAAACGGTGGTCGTGATGGCCAAAAGCTATCACCAGGGTAACGAAACAGAAGCCGACTACATCCGCTGTGTCGAAAAAGCCCTGGGCAGCGGCAAAGGCGCCCTCAATGTTATTCCCAATCAGAAGTTTGTCGACAACCTGTTCCCGTGGTTTGAGCCACGTACCGCTCCGGCGGACACCAAAGGACTTGACCAGCTCATGGCCAGGCCAGGAGTACCCAAGGCTGTGAAGGAGATGGGCGTCCGCTACATCGTCTGGCTTGACGGCGACACGTCACGGGTCACACAGGGTGGCAGTCTTTCCTGCGCCGCAGGTCCCGGCGGCGGTGGCTGTTTCGGATTTGCCTGGTGGCAGGATGCAGCTGCCTACGAGGCGTCAATCTGGGATCTTGATGATTCAGAAGCCGCCGGAACGGTGACCGCGGACTTCAACGGCACCTCCTTCCTGCCAGCGCTGGTCGTGCCAATTCCGCTTATCGCACGGACACAATCGAAAGCCTGTAACGGCCTGGCCAAGCAGTTGAAGCTGTTTATCGTGAGCGACGAACAGGTTTAGCGATCAGGGCCTGCCTGCACGGAGAAGTGCCGCCGCATAAAAAGGCGATTTCAGGCTTTCGACGGCGACCGTTCGGCCCGATGATGGCGCATGCACGAATCGGTGCTCGCCCAGGTAAAGGCCGACGTGTGACATCTTGCCCGCCACCTTGAAGAACAACAGATCGCCTTCCTGCAACTGGTTCATATCGACCGTGGCCGTTGCGGCCCATAGTTGTCCAGTGGTTCGCGGTACCGATTTCCCGGCCTGGCGATACGCGTATTGAATCAATCCGCTGCAGTCGAATCCCGAAGTACCCGAACCGCCATAACGGTAAGGCACACCGACCTGGCTCAACGCTACGGCGGCGGCGCGCTCGCCGACCTTTGTGCGCTGTTGGGTAGGTGCGCTGCCCGTGCGGTTGCTCGCCTGTCGCTCCGATGGCTGCGGCGGAGCCGAGGCACAGCCCGCAAATAGCCCCAACATCGTGATTGTTAAGGAAAATCTCCGAATATTAGTCGCTGGCTGCGTTATCATCCCGAACTCAATGGACCCGACCCTCAATCACCTTATACGACAGGACCTGAATTCTGTATGAACTGCTTCTCAGGATCGATAATTCTCGGGCTTTTGGCCGCTTGTGCCGCCTGCGGAGCACCGGTTTCAGAAGCCGACGAAGATGCAACATCATCAGACTACGCGGTCCACTACACAGTGACTCCGCATCCCGCCGAGGGCGCAGTCGATGTAAGCATGCGCGTGCGCCAGACACGCGGGCAACTGCGCGCTGTCGAATTCCGTTTCGATGCGAAGCGACTCTCGGACATCGTTGCCGATGGTACGCTTACCGTCGCGGAGTCGAAGGTCACGTGGCAACCGGACCGACGGGGCGGACAGATCCGCTGGCAAGTCAGGCCATCGAAAAGACGTGGCGGCAACGGCTACGATGCACTGCTGCGTGCAGACTGGGGCATTCTTCGGGCTGAAGACCTGGTTCCACGAGCCAAAACCCGCACGCTGAAAGGTGCGACCGCGCGCACCACCCTTAGTTTCGAATTGCCAGCAGGCTGGTCCGTCGTGACTCAATATTCCTCGGTCAACGACCCCATCGAGGTCACCGGAAACGCTCGCCGATTCATACAGCCAAGTGGTTGGATTGCGATCGGGGATCTCGGTGTACGTCGCGAGACCATCGCCGGCATTCGAGTCGCTATTGCGGCGCCACAGGGTGAAACTGTTCGCAGGATGGACATGCTGGCGCTGCTGAACTGGACGCTTCCACAACTCACGGCGATTACCCCTGCCGTCGATTCACGCCTGACAATTGTCAGTGCCGGCGACCCGATGTGGCGTGGTGGCCTATCGGGCCCGAGCTCGTTGTTTATTCATGCAGATCGCCCACTGATCAGTGAAAATGCGACCAGCACCTTGGTACATGAGGTCGTCCATGTGGCATTTGGAATTCGCGCAGTCACTGGATACGACTGGATAGCCGAGGGCATCGCGGAATTTTACAGTCTCGAACTGCTGCATCGCGGTGGCGCGATTACGAGCCGCCGATATAATCGCGCCCTGGAGGACCAGGCTGAATGGGCGCGGTCCGCCACAGCCTTATGTGGTAAATCCTCGAGCGGAGCCACGACTGCTGCGGCCGTTATTACGTTTCGAAAACTGGATGAAGAAATTAGGAAATCGTCTAAAGGAGAGCACAGTCTGGACACGGTCGTTAACCAGCTGGCCCGCGATGATGACAAAATCACGCTGCCGGCGCTGCAACGCATTGTCGAAGGCATTCTGGAAGAGCCATCCAGAACTTTGCGCACTGATCAACTGCCCGGCTGCAAGGAACTTGCAGCCGATTTGGGAGCCTAGGTAACTCTATGGACGGAAGTCACGATCTCGAGTTGGTTCTGCGATCAAGAACGCCGATCGTTGTCATTGAATCTCAGGATGAGGCGCGAATGTTGCAACTGTTGCAATCAATTACGCTTCGCCGCGCATCGACAAACTATGTGCCTATTTTTCGATGGACGATTACCGACGGACTGCAACGCCTGGATATTGCGTTGGAGCCACAAACGCTCAATTCGGAACCGACGGATGTACTGAAACACATCCGAGCGGTCAACAAGCCTGGGCTTTACGTGCTGCTGGATTTTCACCCGTTCCTGGCAGACCCGGTTAATGTCCGGCTGCTGAAAGACATCTGTATCCGATTCCAGGACGTCGAACGGCAACTCGTATTGATCAGTCACAAGGTATCTGTTCCGCAAGAACTTGAGGGCTTTTGTGCACGGTTCGACATGGCATTGCCGGACAGCGCTGAACGAGCTCGAATCGTGCAAAAGGCAATCGCTGAATATGATGCGGAGCATCCCGGGAAAAAGGTGCAAATCGATCCCAGGGCTCACAAGTTACTGGTTCAAAATCTGTCCGGATTGAGCTATGCAGACACCGCTCGCCTTGCCCGCAATGCGATTTGCGTTGACGGCGCCTTGTCCCGGAGTGACTTGCCTCAAGTAATGCAGGCCAAGTATGAACTGCTGAATCGCGGTGGCGCCCTGCAGTTTGAATACGATACAGCGACGTTCGGCGATATTGGAGGACTAACAAAACTCAAAGCCTGGCTGACGCAACGTCGACCCGCATTTCGCAGGGAACAAAATGCTGCGCATCTGGCCCCGCCGAAAGGCGTGCTCCTGATCGGTATTCAGGGTTGTGGAAAGAGCCTGGCGGCCAAAGCAACATCTGCTATTTTCGGCGTTCCGTTGCTACGCCTGGACTTCGCCACGATCTACGACAAGTACCATGGTGAAACCGAAAGAAAGCTCCGTGAATCGCTAAATACCGCAGATGTAATGGCGCCCTGCGTTTTATGGATCGATGAAATTGAGAAAGGTATCGCCGGTCGTGGCGGCGAAACCGGGACAACGCAACGCGTCCTGGGCACCTTCCTGACATGGATGGCCGAAAAGAAAAGCCATGTCTTCGTCGTGGCGACGGCCAACGACATCACTGCAATGCCGCCGGAACTGGTCCGCAAAGGTCGGTTTGATGAAATCTTTTTTGTCGACCTTCCGGGCAAGGAAATACGGGCAGCCATTCTGGCGATTCACCTGTCGCGCCGCAAGCAGGCATTGGGGAACTTTGACATCGAATCGCTGGCGGACGCGATGGCCGGCTTCTCTGGAGCCGAGATAGAACAAGCCGTTGTCTCAGCACTGTATTCGGCACATGCTCAGGACCAGCCATTATCGAATCGCCATATTGAGTCCGAAGTCCTGCAGACCAGGCCATTGTCGGTGGTCATGCGGGAGCGAGTCGAGGAACTCCGGGCCTGGGCCGCTGGCCGTACGGTAAACTGCGATTAGCCGAATTTGACGTAAGACCGAATAAATTTGCTACGAAGTCTGGCGGCAGTGATATTGCGTGCTACTATTGCTCTATGGCTAATGAAAACAACAATATCAATGAGTTAGTCGCTGATGATGATCCGACTGTTGAACTCGAGATGGGCAGATTTCATGATGAAGCTGCCGAATCCGACGCCCGTACCTTCGACGCCTCGGAATGCGACTCTCCGGACGAATTGGAGGGTGTAACGGTATCGGAGCTGCAATCAGACCTGCGATCACGCAAGGAAACGATTGACCAGCTTCAATACGACATCCAGCAACTGCACACGAAATGGCTCGGGCTCGAGGCCGAGATCAAGGCACGCGAAGCCCAGACGGAACAAATCAATGCCGAGTTAGAAGCCGCTCAGCAGGCGGCAACACGCAAAGAAAAGCTTATCAAAAAGCGGGATCGCAGCATCAAGTCCCTGAAAGCTGAGATCCGGCAGCGCGATGAGGAACAGCGAAATCTGTCCAATCGGTGTGAAGACCTGGAACATGCACTTGAGAAGGTCCGGAATCGCACAATACCGTCCGAAACGGTGCTCAATTCAGATCAAGGGCTGTCAGTTGCTGAACTTCAAATGCGCCTTGAAAGGTCCGGCAACTACGCTGACACCATGCGAATACAACTCCAGGACCTGATCGAGGTCCACAGTGCCGATGAAGTTGCGATAGAAAACCTGACCAATGAGCTGGACTCCGCAAGGCGCAGAAACCTCGAATTACTCGATGAACAGCTGCGCATGAAAGCGCAAGCGGAGGACTTGCAGGCACAGCTCGCCGACATTCAAAGCCAGCACCAGGAAGAGGTTCGTGTTTTGCGATTTGAGCTCGGCGAAGCACAGGACACCAGGGTTGAAACCGAGGACCTGAATAGTCAGCTTGCGTCCGACCTCGTCGATGCGCAGGGTTTCAAGCTGGAACTCGAGAAGATGCTCAATGATACCGAAGAACAGGCGGCGGAGCGAATCGAGAACTTACGCAAGGAAAATTCCAGGCTGCAACAGATCAACAACAGCCTTGAGCAAAAATTGTCGGCCAAGAGTGAAGCGATTACCGTTCTTTTGGCTGAGTTGGCGAAGAAATCCGAGCCCATCGAAGCAATCGGCGAGATTGAAGATGTCATTCACGACATGGGCGAGCGAATGACGGAGCGAAGCAGCAAGCGCCAGGAACGAGAACCGCGTGCTATCGCTGAACGCCTGTCGCGTGTGCTAATCGGTACAGTCGACGACCAGGTATTGCGGTTTCCGTTGTTCAAGGACCGGTTGACTATCGGGCGAACCAAAGACAATGACATCCAACTTGAGGCCGCTTACATTAGTCGTCGTCACGCGGTCATCCAGACCGATGACGATGCGACCCGGGTTATTGATTGGGGCAGCAAAAACGGGATCTATGTGAACGGCGACAAGGTCGACGAACACTTCCTGTGCCACGGTGACATTGTGACGATCGGCAATGCTCGCTTTCGCTACGAAGAACTCAAGAAGCGAGAATCCTGACCGGCTACATCAAATTGTGAGAGCCTTCACGGACTTGCGGCGAGGGTTCAATTATATTGCTGGCATTACAAGGATTGTGAGTATCACGAACTATGGATTCGGCCGCACGGAATGCGATGCCCCTGTCAGATACACAACAGTTAACCCGAACGACAGGCAACTTGATCACCAGGAAAATTTGGCTCCCCAAATTTCTTTACAGCCTACTGCCCTATTTTTACATCGGCTCCGGATTTGCAGCGTTTTTTGCCACGTTGTATATCAGCGAGTGGTTCTGGGTTTTGCCACAGTATTTGCTTTTCTCTGCCGTCTGCCTGCACCTTGGTATCATCGTCTATCGACGACGGGCTCGATGCGACAAGATATCCGACGACCCGGACAATTCTTGACCTCCACTGCGAGGTAGGCAACGATAGCGTTATCGCTCTCTTGCTCGATGCGCCTACTGTCCAGTGAATACCCAGAACCAGCCGAAAGCACGCCGGAAAACCGTCACCAGGGAAGTCGCCCTATTCGCCGGATTACTGTTTTTCGGTCTCGTGGTGTTGCCGATTCTTATCTACCAGGTTGGTCAGTCTATTTTCGGCACCTACGGCGGGGTTGGC
Organism: Proteobacteria bacterium UBA1847; assembly: GCA_002338605.1. GTDB lineage: Bacteria > Pseudomonadota > Gammaproteobacteria > Steroidobacterales > Woeseiaceae > UBA1847. The sequence goes on from DDIP01000048.1 coordinate 6,943, forward strand.
TACGGC
>DDIP01000126.1 GCA_002338605.1 Proteobacteria bacterium UBA1847
GAAGATCAGGCAGGGATCCAGGACAATATTGATGCCGTTGGCGAGCCATAATGATCGCAATGCCACTGTTGCATCGCCGGCACCGCGAAACGCGGCGTTCAGCAGAAACAGGTAGATGATACTGAACGAGCCCCCGAGCAGCACTGCCGTGAATCCGGTACCGGTTTCTATGACGCCGTCGCTCGCGCCCATAATGCTCAATAGCTCTTCTGCGTGCATTGCGCCGCCGATACCGATGGCTACCGACAACAGCGCCCCGACCCATATCGACTGCCCGGTGGCTGCCGCCGCGCCGCGCACATCGTTTTCGCCAATGCGACGCGAAACCATGGCGGTCAATCCCATGCCCAGACCGATTGCGAGGCCGTAAAGAACCGTGATCAGTACTTCGGTTATGCCAACGGCGGCGACCGCATCAGTGCCAAGGCGGGAGACGAACGCAATGTCGACAACGGCGAAAACCGATTCCATCGCCATTTCCAGCATCATCGGAATTGCCAGCAGTCCCAGCGCGCGGCCTGTCGGGCCGGTCGTGAAGTCTTCCGTATTGTCCCGCAAGGCGTGGCGCAGAAACTCTCGTGTACGCAGCCATACGGATTGTTGTTCGATCGACTTGTTCATTACAATGGGTTGGAACACTGCGAGGTTCGTATCATGCCTGATGGTCTGGAATATCTTCTAATCTTTATCGCTGTTGTGGTGGTTTACACGATTGCAAAAGTCATCGGCTATATGAGGCTGAGCAGAGAGCAATGGGAGCAAGTCGACAAGAGCAAACTGAAGGAATGGGATGACGATGAGGACGATTGACTAATTGATCGGCTTGTCACGCCGTAGCAATGATTCGAGTTCCCTGGCCGTGTCTTTGGTTGACTGAATCAGTTTTTCCTCGGAATCCTGAATCTCGAACTGTTCTTTCAGCAAGCGTTCGTCGCGTTCGCAAAATTGCTCGACTATATGCTTGGCATCTTCAGCATTTCGACCGAGCTGTCGGAGAATCTGTTCTGACATTGCCAGGCTCGATAGCAAGGTCTCACGAAAAATATGCTCGATACCGAGCGACATGAGTTTATGAGCGTGACGGCGATTTCTTGCCCGCGCAATGATCTTCAGGTGCGGGAAATTTCGCTTTACCGATTCGGCGATCTTGATTGATTCCTCGAGATCCGAAACCGCCAGCACGAATATTTTCGCCTTCTCGGCACCCGCAGCGCGCAGCAAATCGAGTCGCGACGCATCACCATAATGAACAGTCGCGCCATATCGTCGCACAAACTCAACCTGTGAAGAGTCCCGCTCCAGCGCTGTAAATGACTTGCCAACGATGTTGAGCAGCCGACCGACAATCTGGCCAACCCGCCCAAAGCCGACGATCAGCACTTCATGCTCCTCATCAGTGGGTACGTCAAACTCCTTTTGCTCAACCGGCTTGATTCTGCGGCCGGCAGCTTCGGCGGCAGCGTAAGCAAAGGGTGTCATCAACATCGAAATCGCGACCGCCAGCACGAGTTCGTCAATGATACCTTGCGGCAGAACCGCCTCACTGGCCGCGAGCGCAAGCAATACAAAAGCGAACTCGCCACCCTGTGCCAGAACCGCGGCCAGTTTCAAAGCAGCCACCCGGTCACACATGCCAAAACGCAATGCAAGAAAAAACAGGACAATTGCCTTCGTCGTCATCAGCAGTGCGACGATCAGAAAAATACGCCCTGGAATTTCGGATAACAGGCCAAGGTTGACTGACATACCGACTGCGATGAAAAACAGGCCAAGCAGTAATCCTTTGAAAGGCGCAATGTCCGCTTCAAGCTGGTGGCGAAACTCCGACTCGGCCAGCATCATTCCCGCAATAAAGGCGCCAAGAACCATCGACATGCCGGCGACCTGCATTAGCAACGCCGAGCCGATGACGACCAACAGTGTTGCCGCAGTGAAGATTTCCGGAATGCCGGAACGGGCGGCGATCTTGAACGCCGGGGTTAACAGGAATCGACCGGCGACAATCAAACCGACGATCGTTGCAGCCATGAGTCCCAGTTGCACGAAATTGATACCGTCACTCAACGTCGCGTTGGCGCCGAGCAGGGGCAGAATTGCAATCAACGGTATCGCGGCAAGATCCTGGAACAGCAGGATGGAAAACGCGGCCCTGCCGTGGCTGGTTGCAAGTTCCTTTTTCTCAGCCAGCATCTGCAAAACAAACGCCGTTGACGACAACCCGAGAATCAAACCGGAAACAATAGCGATGTTGCTGCTCACGCCCAGCAGCATTGCGACGAAGGCGATGGCGGCTGCGGAAAACAGAACCTGCATTGTGCCGAGGCCGAATACCATGCGACGCATTACCCAAAGTCGCGATGGCTTGAGCTCCAGCCCGACGATGAACAACAAAAACACAACGCCGAGTTCGGCGAAATGAAGAATATGGTCGGCATCACTGACAAATGCGAGACCGAAAGGGCCAATAATGATGCCGGCGGCGAGATAGCCCAGGATTGAGCCCAGGCCGAGTCGGCGACTGATTGGCACAGCGATTACCGCTGCGAGCAGGTAGACAAGGGTTTGAACAAGCAGGCTCATGGCCTACAGTCTAAAGCAGGCATCGCAAATTGCTGCAATTTTCTATTACACTTGCCGGAGTCGCATCGATTTCTGCGACGATAGGCCGAACCAACCCGACAGGAAGCAGCATGGCTCGTAGCAAAACCCGGCAACTTGAGTTCACAGCGATTGTCACGCTATTGCTGCTGTCGCTTGCTGCCTGCAACAGTGACCCGGGCAGCGCCGGGAGCGCCACGGATGCCGACCGCGCCAACGTTGATGCAATGGCAACAGAGCATGCCACCGACTCGATCGAGCCGAGCCCGGGCGCACTCATCGAGCCGGCACGCCCGGTTATCTCACAAACGATGGCCTATACCGAGTACAAAGACGAGCTGGTTTACGGCTATTTTTCAGCACCGGCGGACATGTTCGAGCCCTTGCCAGCCATCATCATGATTCATGAATGGTGGGGCCTGAACGACAATATTCGTTCGATGGCCGACCGCCTGGCGGGCGAGGGCTATATTGTATTTGCCGTTGACCTGTACGGCGGCAAGACGGCCACGACACCAGGTGAAGCGCGGGTATTGATGACGGAAGCCATCGAAGACGCCGAATCGGGGCGTGAGAATATTCGAGCGGCATTCAAGTTTGTCAGCGAGACGGCCGGAGCACCTAAAGTGGGTTCTATTGGCTGGTGTTTTGGCGGTGGCTGGTCGCTAAAGACCGCACAGCTTTATCCCGATGACCTCGATGCGGCCGTTATTTATTACGGTCAGGTCACCAGCGACGATGAGCTGCTACGCCCGGTCAATGTGCCGATTCTCGGATTGTTTGCTGCTGAAGATAAAGGGATCCGGGTTGAGACTGCGGTGGCGTTTCGCGAGGCTCTGGAACGCCTGCGCAAGGATTACGAGATCCATATTTATCCCGGTGTCGGGCACGCTTTTGCGAATCCAACCGGTGAAAACTACGATGAAGATGCGGCTGAGGATGCCTGGGATCGAACCCTCGCGTTTTTCGCCAAGCATTTGTCGCAGGACGAATCCTGAGCTGTCGCTGGTCGCGCAATAGACCACCCGGTCGATGATTAAACGCACTATTGATCTAACCTACAAAACCGGCCGGCGAATCGTGATCGCTGTGGTTGGCAGCAGTGTGTTGCTGATTGGGATCGTGATGTTAGTCACCCCCGGTCCGGCATTCGTTGTGATCCCGGTTGGCCTCGCGATACTGGCAATCGAATTTGTCTGGGCGCGCCGATGGCTAAGAAAGCTGCGGCGAATGATCAGTCGGCGTGGTGCCGAAAGCCGCGGCGAGCAGGCCGAAAACCATCGATAGCCTTGCATCACAAAGATGGAAAAAAGAAAGGCGCCGAAGAACTGAATTCCTTTGGGGGGATCAGTATGCCGGTCCGACACGGAGCGGTCTCCGGCGCCTTGGAGCTTACGGCAGGGGGGGGATGCCGCCGAACCTTCATGGTTCGTTTATTCACCGAGGTCCTTACGGTGAGTCCCGGGGCCGCCGACCAGAATTTCAGGGGGGGGGAGAGATCTGGCCGGCATGCCGCCGGAGGGGATTGCTACAGCCTATTTCTGGGCTGCGGTGTAAATTTCAAGTGTGCCCATGTCGCCAGCGAGCGCGGAGCTGGCTGATGCCCAGACCGCAACGATGACCAGCACTGCGCCCAGCAGTGCCATGGAGTTTTCAAAGTATTTGCTTTTCATGCCTGTTTCCTAAAATTGCCCAAGCCGCCTTTTCCTGCGGCGTTGTAATTGAATAACTACAGTCATCCTAATGCACAGACCGTGCCAGATATAGAAAGCGTTTTAAATCAGCAACTTACCTATAATTCCAGTGTTACGAAATTCCGTAAATTACGAAATATCGTGACATTATTTACGAAATTCCGTATAAACTGCGCCGATGCTCAAAGAAGACGACTACCAATGGCTTTTTCGCAAAGCCCCCGCAATGGCAACCTCGATTTCGGAGGATGGCGTCTACCTCGATGTGAACGACACAATGCTTGCGCGTCTCGGCTACCAGCGCGAAGAAATGGTCGGTCGCAAGCCCGAGGGCTTCACGACGGCGGAGAGTACCGCCCGGGTCCGCGACGAGCTGCGCCCGGCGCTGCGGCGAACCGGCAAACTGGAAAACAAACCCATCAGTTTTGTCACCAAGTCCGGAGAAGTCGTGGACTGCATGACAAGTGCAATCATCGAGCGCGATCGTGACGGCAAGTTTCTCCGAACCGTCGCGATGTATTCGGAAATATCGGACCAGGCTCGTGCAAATTTCAAATATCGAACCTTGTATCGTGCGACACCGGCGATGCTGCATACAGTCGACGGTGACGGCCATATTGTTACGGTCACGGATCATTGGCTGCAGAAGCTCGGTTACAAGCGGGAAGATGTGCTGGGTCGTCCCATAACCGATTTTTTCAGTCTGCGCGACCGAAAATTCTATGCCGATGGACGTATGCAGGAGCTGATTAGCGCCGGTGATTTCAATAATCTCGAGCGCCAGATGGTGACCAAAGACGGCCTTGTGCTCGACGTGATCATGTCCGCGATATCCAACCGCGATGCCGACGGAAAAGTTGATCGGATGCTGGTTGCATCGAAGGATGTCACTGAGCGCCGACGTGCTGAAAGAGATCTTCGACGAAGTCTCGCCGAGAATGCGCGGTTGCGCGAGGAACTTGAACGCGAGCGTGACTACCTTCGTGAAGAAGTCAACGTTGCGATGAATTTCGGCCATATCATCGGAACCAGCCCTGCGCTGCGACGCATGATGAAGCGCGTGGAAGCAGTAGCGGAAACCCCGGCGAGTGTGCTGGTACAGGGCGAGTCCGGTGTCGGCAAGGAACTCGTCGCACACGCGATTCACCTGCAAAGTCCGCGTGCTGACCGCCCCTTGGTCAAGGTCAATTGCGCGTCGATTCCAACAGAACTTTTTGAAAGCGAATTCTTCGGCCATGTCAAAGGCGCTTTTACCGGGGCGCATCGCGATCGCATTGGCCGTTTTCAATTGGCCGACGGCGGCACTATCTTCCTGGACGAAATCGGCGAAATTCCGTTGGAACTGCAGAGTAAATTGCTGCGAGTCCTGCAGGAAAGCGAATTCGAGCGAGTGGGTGACGATGTGACTCGCAGCGTTGACGTCAGGGTGATTGCGGCGACCAACCGCGACCTTGAGCAACTGATCGTCGACGGAGAATTCCGCGAGGATTTATTCTATCGACTGAGTGTATTCCCCGTCGAAGTGCCGCCGCTTCGCGAGCGGGGTGAAGACATCGTACAGCTTGCCCAGCACTTCCTGGAGCAAACCTGCAACGAATTCGGTCGTGATGACCTGACCCTGACACAGTCACAGGCCGCCAATCTGCGCGCCTACGACTGGCCCGGCAATATTCGTGAACTGGATAATGCTATTGCTCGAGCAGTGGTGTTGGGGGTAGATGAAGAAATTACTCCAGACCTTTTGGGATTGGGAGGAGGAAAAGACGAACTCGATGAGGTCGACAACCTCCCCTACCATGAATCCCTGGACCGNNGGCCCGGCAATATTCGTGAACTAAAAAATGTCATTGAACGTGCAGTCATTCTATCGACCGGAAAAGTGCTGCGGCTCGACCTGTCGATGCCGGATCTCAAGTTTGATGGTGGGGAGAAGGCCGACGTGGCAACTGACGGTCACAATGTGCTGACCGAAAAGGCGATGCGTGAGTTTCAGCGCAACAACACGATCAAGGCGCTCGAACAGGCAAACTGGAAGGTCTCCGGTGCCGGTGGTGCCGCATCTATACTGGGGATCAAGCCAACGACCCTCGCGGACCGGATACGGACGATGAAAATCAAGAAACCGGCAGCGTGACAAGCCTGTCCGGAAAGCGATTGGGACTTGGGATTCTCCTGGTCGTTCTGATCGGCAGCCTGCTGGTACTCCCGATTGCCAGCTGGGTTGAAGAACTGGTCAGCTGGGGACGGCAACACGCTGTTGCCGGACCGGTGGCCTATGTCGTCTTCGTGATTATCGCGACAGTGCTGTTCCTGCCCGGATCGGTCGCGATGATGATCGGTGGTTTTCTATTTGGCTTTCTACCGGGGTTGTCGCTCGCAATAATCGCAATTCCTGTTGGAGCCCAGTGTGCATTCGAAACAGGGCGTTGGCTGGTGCGACCTTGGGTCGCGCGCAGAGTGGAACATATGCCTCGAATGCGGAGTATCGAGCTGGCGTTGCGGGAGGAGGCGTTTCTGATTGTTGTGTTGACCCGGCTGTCTTTAATCATTCCTTTTAACTTGCTCAACTACGCTTATGGCGCAACCTCGGTCAATGCGCGAACGCACTTTGGGGCTACGACTATCGGTATGCTTCCGGCCATCGCATTGTTCGTTTATCTTGGTACTCTCGCACACGATCTGGGCCAGATATTGGCGGGCAATGCCGCACCGCCGGAGTTAGGCTATTGGCTGCTCG
>DDIP01000252.1 GCA_002338605.1 Proteobacteria bacterium UBA1847
TGGGCAGTTGTGGTGACTGCCACCATAATTAGGATGATTAGGGTGAGGGTGCGGTGCATTTTTTTGCTACGAGGTCGGGAAAGTCGGTAAAAAGGCCGTCAACGTTCAATTTGTCAATGGTGAATTCGAGGAGGTCCTCGAAGGTTTTGAATCCGGGTGGCAGGTCGTCCTTGCGAAATGTATAGGGATGCACGGCAAGCCCTGCCTGGTGTGCCCGCGAGACGAGGCCGGAATCCCTGATCGCCCCTTTCGCGCCGACCCGATACAGTCGATCAACCCAGGGCCCGATGCCGTCAACCGTCCTGGCCAGCTGTTTGAGTCCTCGCGTCGTTCGCAGGCGATCATAGTCGGTGGTCGATTCCTGCCAGGCATTCTCACCAATTAGCTGAATCAGCTTGAGCCCGCAATTGTGATCTTTGCGTATGCGCACCAGCTCAACGGCGTCAAAGCATTGCACGTAGACCGGGTCCGAGTGTGACGTATAGCCGAAATCCCGCAGGACCTTGAGAAATGGCGGCGTGATATCGACGCCCTCCTCACGGTGCCAGGCCGGACGCTTGATTTCAGGATAGATACCGACCGGTCGCCCGACGCTTTTTTCGAGGTTCTGAATGAAGGCCAACTCCTCAGCGAATGTGTGAACACGAAATACCTCGCCTGCGGACCGGAAGCGTCCGGGATACACCGGCGCACCATCCGCAGTCGTGCGTTCATGCACGTACAGGCGTTTGATGTCGCTCAACAGAAAATCCTTCGCGTAGAAACGTCCATCGGCACGGTGCCGCCCGGGGAAAAGCTTCGCGACATTGGTTACGCGGTCCAAATGAATGTCGTGCAGGACGATCAACTGACCGTCCTTCGTCGCGACGACGTCTTGCTCGAGATAGTCGGCGCCCATGGTGTAGGCCAGCGCCTTGGCCGGAAACGTGTGCTCCGGGAGGTAGCCCGATGCGCCGCGGTGCGCTATTACAACAGGTCTAATCGGTTGGCCCGTCAGCGTCGAAACCGGGGAAATCGAGCACCTCCCACCGCGATGTGTCCTCTCCGCGCGCCTGGCGTCGAAGGGCATCGGCAATTTCGCGATCATTCCATTCGATGGTCTCGCCGCAGCGCTGCTCCATTTCGGCCGGCGTTTCGCTTAAGCCGCCGAAGGGGCGGATGGCGACCATGCCTTTGTTATTGGCCTCGGCCACATCCATCATGAATCGCACCAGATCGGCGTTCTGATCGTAAACGTCGGGAAGCACGATAATGGCTTCTGATGCCTTGATCTGGGAGATCAGTTCATCCTTGATGGCTTGCAGGCCGCCCTCTTTGGGTACGTTTTCGGGTTTGCTGACGTTGAGGTAGTAAAACCGGTCGACGCTTTCGAGAAACTCAAAGACACGCAGGTAGTCGAGGCTCTCATTGAAGGCATGTGTTGCGAATACGGTTATCGGGTTACTTTCTGACACCTGCTGCTCCTGTCTCAATACTACGCGCCAAGTTTAGCGAATAAAACGGCACCGTGCGCATAGCACTGCCTTGCGCGTTTCGGTATCGTATGCACCGCATGCGCCTACTCCAATACAATATTCGTTACGCCGTCGGCGGTGGTGCCAGCATGCATATGCCGTTGCCAGGGGCGGGATTTGTTCTCGGCAACCAGACCGTGCTGCCTGATATTACGAAGTTCATCAAATCGGTCGATCCCGACATTGTCGGATTAATCGAAGTTGACACCGGGTCGATACGCAGTCGCAAGGTTAATCAGGCAGAAAAGATCGCTGCCGACCTGGGCATGAACACATCCTACGAGACCAAGTATGGGGCAAAGTCGTTCAACCAGATGCTGCCGATTGTCAGGAAGCAAGGTAATGCCTTCCTCGCCGCGAGCCGGGTTCACGGCGAAACCTTCCACTATTTCGATACCGGCATCAAGCGACTGATCATCGAACTGGAAATGGAGGACTACGCGGTATTTCTGGTGCACCTCTCGCTAAAATACCGGCACCGACACCTGCAACTGCGCCACCTGTACGACCTTATTCTAAAGACCAGGAAACCGGTCATCGTAACGGGCGATTTCAATACGTTCTGGGGTGAAAACGAGATTTATTTATTCATGAAAGCAGCCGGTTTGACGTCGGCCAACGTCGAATGCATACCGACCTATCCCAGCCGTTCGCCTCGCAAGGAACTCGATTTCGTGCTCTACCAGGACGGAATCGAGGTCACTAACTTCGAGGTCGTGGATGTGCGGCTGTCCGACCACTTACCCATTATTTGTGATTTTGAATTGCGATGACCATAAAACACTGGAAAACAGAAAACGATGACAACGGCGTCATGTGGCTTTGCCTGGATTCGCCCGACGCGAAAGCCAATGTGCTTTCATCGGTGGTGCTGGGCGAGCTGAACGAGCTCGTTGCTCCGCTGACGCAATCGCCACCGCAAGGCCTGGTGATCTGGTCCGGCAAACAGGAAAGCTTTGTCATGGGTGCCGATATCAACGAATTCACGTTGATCGAAACATCGGAACAGGCCTACGAGCAGGTTCGTCTCGGCCAGCAGCTGATGGACAGGATTGAAGCGCTTGAATGCCCGACGGTGACCGTTGTCAATGGCGTTTGCATGGGCGGTGGACTCGAACTTGCGATGGCGTGCGACTACCGCATCGCATACAAAGGTGACAAGAAGATCCTTGGACTTCCCGAAGTTAAACTCGGGTTACACCCAGGATTCGGTGGTACGGTTCGCACCGTGCAAATCTGCGGTGTTCGCGCCGGAATGAGCCTGATGCTTACCGGCAATCCGGTTACGCCCGGAAAAGCGATGGCTATCGGCCTGGTCGACAGGCTGACAAGCGACGCTGACTGGCGCGAGGATGCGATGTCCCTGATCAGGAGTGCGCCAGCAAAACAGCGCGCGCCGTTGCTTGATCGAATCATGAACGTGTCGTTCGTTCGACCGCTGGTTCGTAACCTGTTGCTGAAGCAGGTCCGGGGTAAAGCGCGCAAGGAGCACTATCCGGCTCCGTACGCGATGATCGATATCTGGACAAAGGACGGTGCATCAAGCGAGACCGGTTACGAGGTCGAGGCCAGGAGTTTTGCCGAGCTGATGTGCACCGATACATCCCGAAACCTCGTGCGCGTTTTTTTCCTGCAGAGCAGGCTTAAAGCTCAGGGCAACAAGACTGACAAACGCATTAGCCACGTGCACGTCGTCGGGGCCGGCGTGATGGGTGGCGACATCGCCGCCTGGTGCGCGCTCCGAGGTCACACAGTCACGCTACAGGATCGCGAACAAAAGTATATCGACCCGGCAATTGAGCGTGGCGCGAAACTGTTCGCAAAACGTATCCGCAATGACGATGAACGCACGGCGACTTCCGCACGATTGAAATCCGACCTCGATGGCGATGGCGTTGCCAAAGCGGATTTGATTATTGAGGCCATTATCGAGAATCTCGAGGCCAAGCAGGGACTCTACAAGGCACTGCAGGAAAAAATGAAACCCGGTGCGCTGCTGGCAACAAATACGTCCAGTATCCGGCTGGAAGAATTGCGCACGGTCCTGCGTGAGCCGCGCCGGTTTATCGGCTTGCATTTTTTCAATCCAGTTGCGATGTTGCCCCTTGTTGAAGTTATTCGCTGTGAAGACACCGAACAGGATGCACTCGATATCGGATTTGCCTTTACGAAAGGCATTGGTAAATTTCCCCTGGAATGCGCGAGCTCGCCGGGATTTGTCGTGAATCGTATTCTCGCGCCTTACATGGGCGAGGCAATGCATCTTGCCGAAGACGGCGTGCCACTGGCGGCGATTGACGAAGTCGCCGTCAAGTTTGGCATGCCGATGGGTCCGGTCGAACTGGCGGACAGCGTTGGTCTGGATGTTGCCCTGCACGTATCGAAAGTGCTCGGCGCGGCCTTGAATCGCCCGGTGTCCGCCGGACTGCAGAAAATGGTCGACGACGGGTTGCTAGGGAGGAAATCGGGCCAGGGATACTATCGCTGGGAGAATGGCAAAGCAGTGAAACCGGCCGCGAAGGACTTTGATTTGCCCGAGGACGTTGAAGATCGTCTGATTCTCTCGATGGTCAACGAAGCGGTGGCCTGCCTGCACGAAGGTGTTGTCACTGATGCTGATCTTCTCGATGCTGGCGTCATCTTTGGTACGGGCTTTGCGCCGTTCCGGGGCGGCCCCCTGCACTATGCCAGGCACAGGGGCACGACATCGATTGTGATGCGGCTCAACGAGCTGGCCAAGGCTCACGGCGAGCGTTTTGAGCCACACAGTGGTTGGTCAGAGCTGTGACGGGAGTCACAGAGGACCGGATCACCGAAAATAAACTGTGCGCCGCTTCACGATGCACGCAATGAGCAGTATCCGAAGTCATTGAATTAACGGTAGAATACCGACCGGAAGACTGGGCCCGACGGCCCAAAGAGCGAATTTTGCATATGGTCAGGACAAATAATGTCGGTTGAGCAGGTCAGCGCAGAGCTGCTTCGTGGCTTTTCGCCACTGGACGGTCTGAAGCGGGACAACCTCGCGGCGCTTGCCCGCAAGGTCCAGATTCGGGAAATGTCGCCCGGCCAGATGCTGTTCAAGGAAGGCGATACCGAGAAACGGACGCTCTACGTCATCTCGGGCATCCTTGAGATCGTGGACCAGGCAAAAGTCATCGGTACCGTAGAAGGTGGAACGGACGCGGCCCGTAATCCGGTCGCACCGGTTTACCCGCGGCGTGTTTCAGCCCGAGCGCGAGATCGCGTCCAGTTCATTTCGATCGATAGCGATCTCCTTGACGTGATGCTCACCTGGGACCAGACCGGTACTTACGAGGTCTCCGAACTGGCAGGCAAGTCTGACCAGACCAATGAAGACTGGATGACGATGCTGTTGCAGACCAAGGCATTTCACAAGATTCCGCCGGCGAATATCCAGGCCATCTTTATGCGGATGCAGCAAATCAACTACCGCGCCGGCGATGTGATTCTGAAACAGGGCGCTGAAGGCGACTATTTCTACGTATTGATTCGTGGCTCCGCACTGGTGACACGCGAGACGCCGTTGAGCAAAGAAGGCATCAAGCTTGCCGCATTGCAGGTTGGCGATACTTTTGGCGAAGAGGCCCTGATTTCAGAGGCCAAGCGCAATGCGACCGTCACGATGCAAACCGACGGTGCGGTCATGCGCCTCGGCAAGGAAGATTTCAAAAAATTGCTCAACGAACCAATGCTGGACTGGGTCAGCAAGGACGAGGCCGACCAACTTGTGCGTGCCGGCGGACAGTGGCTCGATGTTCGATTGCCGAGCGAATTCGAGAATCAGCACCTCGACGGGGCTTTGAATATCCCCTTGTATTTCATTCGCCTGAAGATCAGCACACTCGACCCGAGCAAGAAATACATCGTCTGCTGCGATACCGGGCGCCGCAGTTCGGCGGGTGCTTACATTTTGAGTGAACGGGGTTACACGGCCTATGTCTTGCGCGGCGGAATCAATCGCGACCAGGCCTAGGCCGCTGGGCCGAATCACATGGTATGTGTCGGCTTGTCGCCACCGAGTGCGCCGGCCAGGTAGTTTTCGATCTTCTTTTGCGTGTTGCCCTGGTCTTGATCGGAAAACTGCACTCCGATTCCTGCCGTGCGCTTGCCCTGCGCACCTTTGGGTGTCATCCAGATCACGGTTCCTGCCACGGGAATCTTTTCTTCCTCGCCCATCAGGTTCAAGAGCATGAAAACCTCGTCACCGAGGCGATACGAGCTGTTTGTGGGGATAAAGAGTCCACCGTTCGTCACGAACGGCATGTAGGCAAGGTACAAAGCGCTCTTGTCCTTGATGGTCAGTGTCAGCAGTCCGGGTTTGCTCATTGGTGCACTTTTCTCGTAACTCTATTGACGGCGAGCCAGCATCAGCTCCATTCCGTCCGTTGGTGGCGCCAGACCGCAGTCCTTTAGTCCATTCGCCCAGTCGATCAACAACCCCTCAAAGGTCAGTTGAACGTTATACGACCCGCCAGCTTGGCCGCGGAGTCGATTGATTATGTCTAAATAGCAGAACAAATTTCGCCTGTCCATGCGTCGCGCCACAGATTCGTCAATTGCGAGACCTTGAGCCATCTCGCGTCCGGCTGCGTTCGCGAGTGCCAGCAGACGCACCTGCTGTGCCAGCCAATTCAGCA
>DDIP01000379.1:0-1907 GCA_002338605.1 Proteobacteria bacterium UBA1847
GACGAACGACCGCTAATGGCCGTTTGCGGAAGGTCACGATTTCCCTAAAGCAGACACTCGAGCGGCTGGTTTCGGAAAAAGCAGACGTACAATTCGAGCGGCAAGTTTTGGGCGCGAGGTCGATTTCCTGAGCGGTAAGAATTGGCCGAAAATATCCGCCCCGATATTGGTCTAGCGTTTGGCCCTGCATCAGGGTGTGCCTGGCAGTCAGATTTAGCGAGTGGCATTTGCGGGAATAGTAGTCAAAACGATGTCAGACTGCTTGGAGAGTGCATAAGTTAATGACAATTGCATTGCACGCGTGAGTCTCAATTCGCTTTTTTCGTCTGAGTGCAACGGCCACCTCACTCAAGATGCCCAAATGGGCCACGGGCCTTTATATGTCGATTTCTCGTGAAATATTGAGCGCGTCGTCAAGTTCTAGTCCGAGATATCGTACGGTATTCTCAATTTTCTTATGGCCGAGCAAGAGCTGGCACGCGCGAAGATTCTGAGTTTTCCTGTATATCAATGTTACTTTGGTTCTCCTGATCGAATGAGTTGCGAAGGCGTTGGGGTCAGCGCCGACGACTTTGGCAAATTGCTTGATGATCCTAGTGTATTGGCTCATCGATAAGCGCTGCGAGCCTCTGTTTCTACTCTTCCACAGGTAGTCGTTCTTCGATAGCTGTGCTTTGACAATCCACGCCTGAACAGATTTGCGAGTCGCCTCGGTAATCTCGAACGTGACTGCAGCATTAGTTTTTTTCTGGACAATAGTGGCTTGATGGAATACGGATGTTTGAGTCCCGATGTCCGATAGGTGCATGCCAAGCAGGTCGCAGGCTCGCAATTTGCTGTCAATCCCGAGGTTGAATAGCGCCAGATCTCGGTGCCTGTTCTTAAGTTTCAGATACTGTCTTATTTCCCAAACTTCCCCTGATCGGAACGGACGTTTTGGCCCGACTAGTTTCCCCTTGCGTGACTCGCTGATCATTAGTTCGGTATCTCAAGTTGTGCATCGGGTAACACACTAGTGAATGCTGCTCTCGTTCGACCTTGTTTTAGCAAATAGTCGGCAAGGCCGCCCAGCGTTTTGTTCGCAATATTTGTCCGGCTTTTTGAAGATTTCATTCTCGGAAGTAGTAACGCGATATCTGATGCTCGAACTTCGATATTTTCAATTAGGCTGTGGCAGCTCCTCATTGCATGCGATTGGATCACGCCAAATGTATGTACATAGTACTGAAACAGCGTCTCCGGGTTTGCATGGCCGGTTAGCTTGATCATGGATATCAAGTCATGCGGTCGGATTTCTCCGTCCTCCTGTGGCATTACTGAGAAGAACCGACCCAATTGGTCCTGTAATTCTGGTTGATAGATTTCGTGGCTTGCATCTCGCAGGTCCTGCAAGAGGTCCGCATGGCGTATCGAGTACCAACGGATTATTAGGTTCGAGCAAAAGCAGTGTCTCAGGGTATGGATGTTGGTATCTGCGCCGAACGCTTGCTTGAGAACAAATCGGGCCAGGCGTGCTACTGAGGCAAAGTCGTAGGAATCGATGCAACTTTCTGGACCGAGAAGTGGGATCTTCGAAAGAATCTTCCGATTTGGGAATTCGCCAAGTCGGTCCACCCAGAATTCTCGAATCTGCGATTGAATGTGACTCGGAGCCAAGGCATGGAAAGGCAGCCGCCGGCGGGTGTTTCTACTCTTGCCTCGGCAAATTTCGATATCGAGGTCGCATAGTCGATCGTTGAATACTACATCGGCCAGCGTTAGGTTCTTGATGTCGCCTGTCCTCAGGCCACCGTAATATCCCAGTGCAAGGACGAGGCCGGCCTGCCGGAGTCGTCGGTCAGGGTCTCGGCTTAGTCGGCCTATGACCTTGTCAGTGGCATGGGGCGAGACAAGCTGCCACTGCCCGG
>DDIP01000379.1:2017-6215 GCA_002338605.1 Proteobacteria bacterium UBA1847
CCCGGCGCCGGTCACGTAGTCGATTCGAATTCCCTTTATGGAAACGGGCGAAAGGCCCAACTCGGCCGTCAAGAAGCGCAGAAGAGGCGCATACGCAGTGAGGATCAGCCCCTTCGATCTCTTTGAGAGTCGCGGCTCTGACAGCCGGTCTTCGAGGGACTCCACCAGGTCGTCTGAATCCCAGTCGGTCATGTGATACGACTCTTCGCTGCTCAGGAAACCGCAGATTACTGCCCTGTCGAGGTACGCACGCAACGAGTTCGCCTTGATTTTTCCCCCGTCCACGAAACGGCGCTCGGCGTATTTGATTGCCAGGCACAAAATCGAGTCGTCCGGACTGAAGGATTGAGCCTGAATTCTGAAATCACTAAATATTCGTCGCGCTTTGCGTTGCTTTCCCTGCGTATTCACGTGCTGCGAAATAGAGTCATCTAGCTCACGACATAGGTCACGAAGCAGAGCTTTGGCGTCGGCAATCCAGGTTGGCGGTGTGTCCAGCTCTGACTCCGCGTCCCGAGGTTCCGTTGCTGCGCGAGGGTGCACTGAGCGAAGCGTCAAACCGGCGCTCTTAACCGGCATGTGACTGAAGGCCTCGCGCGAAACGTTGCTAAGGCCGTAAGTGCCATCTATGTAGTCAGTCGGCCTGGTTTTCCCAGCGAGTGCCGAGATCAGGTATGGCTCAATGCCCTGCGACTGCGCGATCACGTGGCCAAGTGTGACGATGTCTGAGAAACGCAGGACTGAGTATTCGGGCTCGCAGCGAATCGTTGAGCGAAAAGACTTCTTAAGCTTTGCGGTCACTAGCTTTGCAAGACGCGTTGGGCGTGGGGCCATCTGGTAGGTAACTGCGCGTCGCCACTCCGATTCATTCCGCCATGAGTCGATCGCGAGGCTTGTCAATCGATTAAATGAGATAGTCGAACGTCTTCCGTCTTCGACAAACCGCTGGGCCGAAATGGAAATCGAATCGCTGCCACTCTCGGGTTCCCTCCAGTATGCACAAATACAGTCGATTGCCGCTGTAGGAGGAAGGCCTGTGTCGATAGTCATTGAGGCATACGCTCTCAGTAATCCTGGCGAATCAATTTCGGCTGGGATGCCAGACATCTGCCAAAGATTTACATACCAACGGTTGAATACGTCTAGGGAGGAGAAGTCCTTGCAACGTGCTGGTAGTCGTAGATCACTGCGTAGCGTTCTTGCCTTTTTGCTATCGGACCCCGGCATCACAATTCCATTGCTCGGTACAGAGACACAGGCACAATCGGAGCGAGTTTGTTTTCGAGCAGATCAGCCATCTCTTTGAAGTGGGCGAGACTCGCGGTCGACCAGTCTCCTGTAGGCTCACGGCCACACCGCCGGTGTCCAAGAAATTCGTCGGCTTGCCACTGTGGTACGAGACCACCAATTGTCTGGGCAATTGTTTTTCGTAGCCAGTTGCCTTCTCTGTTGATATCAATGATGTTCGGCACAGAGAGCAGCGAAGCTCGATGGAGATGACCGGTCAATCGGACGCGTACCAGACTGGTCGCCGATTGCGATAGCGCATGCAAGCAAGCAAGATCAGAGATAGATTCGTGGTCTTCCAATTTGACGCCAAGGCAGTGTAGTCCGTGCATAATTGCAGCCTTGTTTTTCTTGGCTACACTTAACAATCGAGCATGAAAATGGGGGAGGGGGGAGAACGAACGCTCCGCGAACACGCAGGACCCCTTGTCGCACGTCAGCGAGCCAGAGATACAGGTTGCGTGCGCAAACTCAGCGACGTTACCCGTCGGTCTCAACCCCGCGGCGAGTTCCTGGAATACGTACAATGCCAATGAATGGTGATTTGCCGCATTAATTACTCGTTCGAGATCACTCATCTGACGTACTGGCGAGACAATCGACAGGCTATTTTCATACTCGGCCGCAATTGCACTCAGCGTCTTGGCGACCGTTACCATCGGCTCACTTGGCAGACAGAAAAGGTCGTTTCGACGACCAGCGGGCTTCTTGGCCGAAATTGGCAGTTCAGGTAGATCGATGTTCCATTCGTCCTCTGCTTTCCCGTAGGCAGTCCGGAAGTTCCACTGTAGCTCGCTGACCTCCGCATGGTAGTAGTGACTAAGCGCACGGACGCTTGGCGGCAATCTCCCTGAGATCGCGCCGAACTGCAATTCTGTAAAACCCAGCGGAGCGAATTGGGCACGGGCGGTTGACCGTGTCCGCCTTGGCGTGGGGGTTTGGCCTGCATTTGACCGACTGAATTTCCCGCTAAGCGTCTCAGCATCCTGTATCGATTTGTCGGCGTCATTGTCATTGATTATCGAGACTAGGCCCGCTATCACTTCGCTGGGAACAGGAAGACACATTAGGCCGCACGTCTCCCAGACTTTCTCGTCTTTCTTCTTTTTGCGGCGGAGGACGTTGTACTCGATTGTGGAGTGCGCTTTGTCGACAAGAATTTCGTCATTTTTCGGGCGCTGCCGCGCCTGCTTCCTCAGTGCGAATGGTCGTCGTATATCGATTGCAGGAATCCCAGAGATCCACACGAGGCTGTAGGTCGACGCGTTTCCCATACTCCTCGCGTATATCAGGAAATCCGTATAGGTCACGCGACTGCACCCACTCATATCCGACTGTGTTCTTGTATTTCTCCTCGCGAATCCATTCTGTTCTCGTCGACTGGCGGCTTGCCGATCCTTTGCGGTCGAACTGCTCGGATGTTCGAGTCGAATGTCAGAGTCGTCGTCGTCGGGGCACGGCACTTCGATTCGAACGGAGTGTCGACAACTCGAATCAGGATTTGCGTCAGAGAATGATTTGGACGGGGAAACTTCCGATTCCAATTTATTGTAAGAACGGTTGGACGCTTCGCCTCGCGGGCTTTTTCCACCCAGCGTCAGCCGACCGTCTAGAAGCTCAATTGTCTGCTGTAATTTGACTCGCCTTGTTTTGCTTATAACGGCGGATTCAAGGCAGTCTTGCGCGAATAGCGTAATGCGCGATGCAAACGGGGCAGAGCTCGTGGGTTTGTGCGCAGTAGGCGACGAAAAAGATTCCCAGTACATCGACACCACGTCACGGAAGGCTATGGTGTGCTTGTGAAACATGATTCCGGTGAATGGCCCGCTGAAGTCTGTTTCATCCAAGAGGTTGAAGAGCACCTTGACAGCGAGGTGTCCATCGCGACCGAAGTCGCTACCAGATCTGTAGAGCAGTTCTAGAGCGTATGGGACAGGGTATTCGACAATTGAAAAACCAGAATTCTGGGGTTGTGCCCGCGCTCGTCGCGTGGTCCGAAGCAGGTTTCTAAGCATGCCTTTGTCGATGAGTCCACATACAAAAAGTACAATCGCAGATCTGGCAATAGTCCTATTGTCGGTCGCCGGTAGCGAGTGATGGGCGATGAACTTGACTGCAAGACGCTCGGAATCGGACTCGATAAACGGTGACAGATGCGTGAGGACATTCGCAACGACTTCACGCGGGTGAAGGGCAACCAGAGTCTCGTCAGTTCTAGAAGAGGGTTTTTTGGCGTCCATTCTTCTTCTTCCTTGCTTTCTCTTCTTTCTTTTTCTTATCCTTCGCCAGCTTCTTTCGCTTTTGGTTAGCGGCATTGCGCAGAGTTTTTTTCGACGGCTCTTGGAGTTCTGCCACGATCCGGTCAAATGTAGATTTGGCAACCTGCTTGTTCGGAAAAAGAGCGGACACGGCAGTGAACTTCCCCGGCTCCGAACGCTTCGACCCGTAGATTCGGCAGAGTGAGTCATAGAGACCCTCAGACGACATCTCTGCGATTCCTGCAACGTTTCCTAAGTGCCGATAAGGCAAGACGTTCACAAAGAACGATCGCATGGCTTCTTCATCGTCACTGTCCGGATCAAGTGTCTTTGCGTCGAGAACAGTGACCTCGATTTGGCTGGACTCAATTCTGGTCAATTCTGGAAGAATCAAATCCAGGTCGTTGAGGACCGCGAAACTCCCATTGGTGTTTTCCGTTACAACGATTCTCACGGATGGGAGGAACACAGACTCAGTCGCGACCGTAGTGTCAGTGTGCTGGCTAACGATCTTGTCGATAGCGGGAATTCGATGAATTGGCACGATGGCATACACACCGTTGGCGCGAATGCCTGGTACCCATTCATAAAGCCATGTTTTGATCTTGTTCGACATCGCATAT
Source organism: Proteobacteria bacterium UBA1847 (assembly GCA_002338605.1). GTDB lineage: Bacteria > Pseudomonadota > Gammaproteobacteria > Steroidobacterales > Woeseiaceae > UBA1847. The sequence goes on from DDIP01000379.1 coordinate 6,186, forward strand.
CTGCCTATAATGGTATCCCGAGATTATTAA
>DDIP01000025.1:0-5319 GCA_002338605.1 Proteobacteria bacterium UBA1847
ATGTGGCGACCACGCCGCTGCCGATCGCCAGGCTCTTGACGCCATGTCCCAGCAGGGAGTCGATGGTGCGAATCAGGCTGCGGGATTCCGCGTCGATGTTTTGTGCATACAGATGGATCTGCTCACCGAACAGGGTGGGCTGCACCATGCGCGTGTCGCGGTCGAATAGGCGAACACCCAGCGATTCCTCCAGCCGCCGGATGCTTTTGCTCAGGGCCTGGGGGGTCAGGCAGCATTGTTCGGCCGCGCGCGTGAAATTGCGCGTTTCCATCAGGGTGAGAAAGTGCCGGAGCTGACGCAATTCCATTGTGTTCGGCGATTCAGTCCTGGTCGGTCGTCACCGGAACGACCTGGGTGATCGAGACCAGCACGTCGTCCGGATCGATAAAGATCGTTTCCCGGTAGCGCATGGACGGGGCATCGGGCCCGGCGCCCGGGCTGATGTAGTCCTGGGGTTCGGTCAACAGGTCGAGACTGGCGGCCCGGATATCGGCCAGGGTGGCGTCGAAGTCATCCGTTCCCAGGACCAGGGCCGTCTGTTTACGGACCAGGTTACGTGGGCCGGCCGGACGAGTTTCGAGCTCCGTGCCGCTGATGTCGAACAGGCCCAGCATGGGTTGCGCGCCGTCTTCGACAGAGAGCATTATCATGCGGATGTCGCATGCAGGCAGGCCGAGGAGAGCACCGGCGGCTGCTCCCGAGATGGTCTTGTCCACGATTATGCGCAGTCCGAGCACGTCGCGATAAACGCGCAGGGACTTCTCGATGTCGTGGCAGAAAATGGTGAGTCGCTGGAAAGTCAGTGCCATGTCGATACTCGCTCCGGTTGCGCGTTAAAGATCTAATGATAATATAACAAGACAAATAATGCCCGGCGTGCGGTGTCGACTCGGGCCGGGCCGCCGCAAAGACCGGTGCCCGATGGGTCTTGCACGGCGGTTTTGGGGTTCTGCAGGCGTCGCACCGTGACACCCGCACCTAGGTTGTGCGTGGCTCGTGTCACGATAACGCCATGTCGGATACCCCGTGTCGTGACCTGGTCTACCAGAAGAGATGAATTAAAGGAGTCTCTGATGTTGATTCATGCGCTGCTCGTCGCTCATATCGTCGTCCTCGGTTATTGGCTGGGATCGGAACTGGTGATCAACAGCACCTACCGCTACATGTCCTGGGCTGACGGCTTGCCGTTTGAGGAGCGCAACCGTCTGCTGGACCACGTGCTCGACGTTGACCAGCATGTGCGCTACGCCATGGTGCTGCAGGCTGGGCTCGGAACCGCATTGGCCGCTTATCTGGGGTATCTGCCGGGTGGACCCCGCCTGGCACTTGCCGCGGGAGTCCTCGCGCTGCTGTGGCTGGCATTGGTGGAAGTGACGCACCGCTGGCGCAAACTGCCGCGGGGCCGCAAATGGCTTCGCACGGACATGGCGGTGCGCTACGCGCTGATCACCGTGTTGCTGGGGTATGCGGTCGCCAGCGTGTTCGGAGTGACCGGCCTGCCTTCGTGGCTGGCGTGGAAGTTGGCGCTGTTCGCCGGCACCATCGCCTCCGGGCTCGGCATCCGGACCTGGCTGATTCGCCTGTATCGCTCCTGGCCGCGAATGGGTACCGAGGGTTCGACCCCCGAACTGGAAAAAGAAATTCGTCACGTCTATGTCATGGCGACCGCGACCCTCGGTTTGCTGTGGGTATGTATCGCCGGCATCACGCTACTGAGCGTATTCAAGCCGTAATGCCATGGAACATAGGGAAAACGGGAGTGAGCGTGTGGACGGGGCGCTGGATGTCGCCGAAAGACGCCTGGCGGAAACCGGCCGACCTCGTGTTGCTACCACAGGATCGCACCATGAAGATATTGCTACTGCAACCGTTCCGATGGCAGAGTATCGACGCATCCGACGCACCCCGGAAATTCCTATCGAGATGTACTTGCCGGTGCTGATGCAATACCAGCCGAAATACAAGAAGAATGCCTTTACGGAATACCTGCCGGAGGATTATTTTGACTCCGGTGAATTTTTTTACAAGCGCCTGGGCTGGAAGTAACTTTTGCTGCGGCTGAAATGTTGGTTAATCTGCGAAAAAAGATTCAGGGCCGGGAAGCCAAGCTCACGTCGATCAAAGGGATCAGTGGATACAATAAAATGCCTATAGAAAAATCACAGTTGCGAATTTTTCTCCTTCTTCTTCTGGTTCTTTGCGTCTCCGGCTGCACGGCTGACAAGGAACCAGAGCAAGCCACGACAATACGCAATCAGTCTGACGTCATCGTGATCGGCGCAGGCCTGTCGGGTCTTTATGCGGCCATGCTGATGGAGGATGCCGGATTGTCGGTTCAGGTCCTGGAAGCGCGCGACCGGATCGGTGGCCGATTATTTACGCTGGATGATATTTCCGGAAAACCCGAGGCAGGGGGCAACGTAATCGCCCCGGCTTACTCCCGGGTCGTTAATGTCGCGAACAGACTCGGTGTCGAGCTTGTCGCAGCGCCCGATTTGGTGGGTGGACGGCGCAACATGGGACTGTACGTCGACGGTGACTTCATCGAAATTCGCGACTGGCCGACACATCCGGGAAATCCGTTTCCTGATGCACTAAAGTCGGTTCCACCTGGATCTGTTGTCAATGCAACGCTGCGAAATAATCCACTGAGCAAGCCGTCTGACTGGTTGATGCAAGAAACGCACGTTTACGATATTCCATTGCGAGAACACCTCGATAAACTCGGCTTTTCTGCAAATGCGCAGGCACTCGGCTATCATGTCAGCAGCTACGGCGACGATCCCGATGACGGCTCCTTACTGCATATGTACAAGGCACATGCTGTCATGCAACAGATGATGAAGTTACCGGGGGGGCTTATGGCGGTTGCAGGCGGCAACCAACGATTGCCGGAAGCGATGGCAGCCGCCCTGAGTGAGCCCGTACGTCTGGACAGCCCGGTAACCCTGATCGAGCAACAGGATGCGGGTGTTTCCGTAAAGGTCGAGGACGGCTCTGTTTTTCACGCAAGATTTGTCGTAGCGGCCATTCCGTTCACGGCACTTCGTAGCGTGCATATCAAACCCACACTACCCGTCACCCAGCAACAGGCAATAGACGAACTGAGCTACAACGCAACCCTGCAGGTGCATCTTCTGGTTAGCGAACCCTACAGCGGACAAAATCCACCGAGTGTCTGGAGTGACCGGGACATTGAGCGAGTCATGGCTACGTCAAAAGATGGTTCAGGCGACGTTACCAACGCGGTTATCTGGATAGATGGCAGTAACGCCCGGCGCCTGAGTCAGCTACCACCCGAGGACCGGGACCGCGTGATCATGGATGACTTTTTTACGATGTATCCCGACGCGCGCGGCAAAGTGCAACTGCAACGAGTGGTTGACTGGGTCAATGATCCTTATGCCGGCGGTGCGTGGGCAGATTGGGCGCCAGGGCAGATCAGCGAGTTCATAAACGTGATGTCGAAGCCACACAAGCGTTTACATTTTGCCGGCGAGCACACCGCTGTTTCGAACCCCGGGATGGAAGGGGCAATGGAATCCGGTGAGCGCGCTGCTAACGAAGTCATTGCCGCGGCATCAACAGCTGCGAATCAGTCTGCCAGTCGAGGTGAGCTGCTATTTGCACGATGCCAGGCTTGTCATTCGATTGGTGAAAACGAACCCCACAAGACCGGACCCAATTTGCATGGCATCATCGGCAAAGCGTCAGCGAGCAGCGTCAACTACCAATACACAGATGCGCTGAAGGAGGCGAAGCTGGTATGGGATGACGAGAATCTCAGGCGCTGGATCGAGGATCCCTCAGCAGTGGCGCCGGGCACCTCGATGATCTACATGAATACCCTGACTAGTGAAGAGATCGGCGTGCTGATTGACTATTTGCGTCCCTAAGCACAGTCGTTTTCGTGTTTGATACCGTTTTCAATCCCACATGCGCTAGAGTTTTCCTGCATCAAAAAAGGATTCGAAATACTGCATTCGCTTAGGATCAAAATTCCGGCGCACGATTGGCTTGTCCTGTGCAAACTCGAGTAAGACATCATCGTCCTTCGTGAACGGGGGCCAGACAGTCAATGCGTCACCGTTCGGATCACCCGTTTTTGCAAACTGCACCCACATCGCACTGATCTCTTTGGCATACGCCCGATCCGAGGCTGAAATGGTATCTCCCGAACCCTGCATGGTATCCAATGTTTGAAATACGTATGGCGTTTCTGCGCCATGACTGGCCCCAGGCAATTTGCCTTGTTGAGTCTCCAATACCCGGGAGAAGTAGTACAACCACGATTTGTGGCCCGATTCACCATGATGCTTGGCCAGGTAGCGTTGCGAACCGAAGAAAAAGTCCCTTTCAATATTGTTAATCAGCGCTCGCTCATCGACATCTCCATACAGTTGACTCGCATCTTCACGACTCAATTGAAAAAGGGCCAGAACCGGGTCTGCAGTTTGCACGAATGACAACAAACTGCCTTCCCAGCTGGTTGCTCCGCTGATGTACGGAATGGGGTGCTGCCGACCAGACCTGAATACCTCTCCAACACTCTCGACGATGAACTTACCGTCGACAACCGGGTTCAGCGACCCGGGATTGAATAGGCGCGGATTCCCCTGGTATTCCAGGATCTGCTCGACCGAGATTGATCGTAACGCTGCTACGATTTCACCGTCTTGTCCGTCAATATCGAAGTGACTCGCCATCGCCAAACCATCTTTCTCGAGCGACTTTACGCCGTTGACATCTTCGTCTAGGCGACGTGGTGCCGATACGCGGATCGCAGAACTTTGCGAAATTGCCTTGTGAAACAGACCCTCAGTAGCTGCAACGGACATTAAATAGTTCACCGCAACACCGCCCGACGACATGCCGAACAAGATCACGTTTTCGGGGTCACCACCGAATTGGTCGATATTACGCTGCACCCACTGCAACACTGCCACCATGTCCATGAGGCCATAATTTCCGAGAGGCTCGCCAGACTGCTCCCTGGAAAGCGCTGGATGCGCGAACTGGCCCAAAATCCCAAGCCGAGCCTTGAAGGTCACTACCAGTACACCCTGACGGGCAAGCGCTGCGCCGTCGTACAATGGCATCTGTGGCGCGCCACCGCGGAACGAGCCTGGTGTAATCCAGACCATTACCGGCAATTTTTCGACTGCCGTCTGCGCTGGGGTCCAGATATTCAGATTGAGGCAGTCCTCCGACATTTCATAGGGCCCTAGGGACTCTTGCGAGTAACCAGTCCGTACATTCTGTGGGCAGTATGTGCCGAAGTCCGAGGCATCGCGTACCCCTTGCCAAGACGCGGCAGGG
>DDIP01000025.1:5420-15416 GCA_002338605.1 Proteobacteria bacterium UBA1847
GACGCGGCAGGGCCCGGAGGGCGCCAACGACGCTCACCGACGGGTGGGGCCGCGTACGGGATGTTGCGAAATATCCGCAGGCCGTTACCTTCAGTGCCCCGCAACAAACCGGACTCGACGTGAACCTCGAGTGTTGTCGACGCCGATCGACTCTGATCCGCTGGTTCACAGCCCGAAATTGTCAAGAAAAAAGCCAGGTTGCTGGCGAAAAGCAACAATTTCAAATTCATTATTGGGCGACTCCCGGAATTCCAGTGACGATTTCGCAACTGTTTCTCGGTGTTCTTGGTTGCGCTAATGACATAAACATATAATAATCATCTTAACGCTGTCGAGTTCTGTGAAGTTCAGGGTCTTCGAGGAGATTCCGGCGCTTTCTCGATCCATAAGATGCGTGCGGAACGGTCGGCATCCTGCACTTCAGATAGCGGCGGATGCACCAGCGTACGCATACCTACAAATACAACAAGATATTGTCTAAACAAACAAAAAGGGATTGTGGATAAACGCCAGAAGTTTGTCCTGATCTCATGAAGCTAAGATGCCATTCCGATTCACATTCATTAACGAGGGCTGCCATGCGATTTATTGTTTCACTCCTGCTGATAGTCTGTGTCGCTGCTTGCGCCGCAGCCGGTCCGGTAACTGATGAAACGGATGCCAGGCTCAAAGCACCCAAAGAACTGAGGGACTGGGTCGACGCTCGGGCAGGTACTGGTGATCCCGTCCACTGGATTGCCGATGGCGGCGTATACGCCTATCCGTCTGGTGAGAAGCTGTTTGGCATGGTTGGTTTCGACAGTTCAACTGTTATCTGGCCGGAAAAAACCGGCGATGATGTCTTGCACCTTACTCGCAAAACATTTGCCTACACGGATCCGATTACCGGAGAAATTCTCACGGAGTACGATGGCAATCCAGTCGAGCCAATCGCGTATCCCTATCAGCTAATTACGTATCGAATGCGCGATGGAAAACTATACGGCGATGTCGAACAGGGCGTCGGAGAGCGAATTCAAAAAATTAAATCCGTGGAAGGTATGCGTGTTGGGACACTCGGTGAAGATACGATGACCGTAACAGCCTCGGTATTTCTGGACTTTCCATCGCCGAACGGGCATCAGTACCAAGCTTGGGAAAACTACGACTTCTTCATTCACACTGGCAGCGACATCGATGAGCCTCACCAGATGAGTTGGCAGCGCTACGGTGGGTTGCCGCCCTGGGCTGGGTCGGGCAAGGCCATCTACCACCTGCGTTCCTGGCGAGTAGAGGGGGAGGATGAGTTTCCGCCTAAACTGCTTGAATGGGCAAAAGCGGAAAAACCAATGTGGCTAAAGCCGCCCGCCAACCTGGACGAAATTCGGGCACTGCAACAAGGCGCCGCCGCTGAAGCTTGGGCGCAATAACACGAGCGTCAAATTGGGAACCGAGGCGGGCAATCGGTTTTGTAAAGTGCCCTGATGGACATCAATCAAACTCTCGCTTCGCTGGCGCGGGATTACGCTCGTCTATAAAGCCAAGCCAGGTGCTGCGGCTTCCCTCCCAAGGAAATTCCTTATCGAAGTAGTCGGGTTCAACACTCCGGGCATAATTGCGAATCCTCGCTGGCGCCTCCGCAATATCCAGTAGTTTTCGCCCTGTGCCGCGCCACATAACATGGCCAGGAGCACTACCCATTAGCAGCCATGGCTCCCACGAGTTGATCGAGGACCAAAACAGCGTGTATGGCACAGACGTGCGATTTTTGTCCAAAAGTTCACAAGTATTCGTTACATACGTGATCGTTGAGCCCAAATGAAACGTATCGCCCGCTGACTCCCGGGGCCACTTTGCCGGACCGATTGGATTCGGCACGCTGGCGACGAATGACTCGTCCATCCATACCTGGTTGCCAGACTCAACCCAATGAGGATTGATGGGTGTGGTGACCTTCCCGGTTTGAACGCCTGCCTCGGAATAACGCCGCGGGCTTAGGCCATACATGAAGTGATAGGGGCGGACCGTCTCACCGCTGAATGGGTTGACGAACTCGTCAATAGCTTCCCCAGTGTTTGGGTCACCAAAAAAACCGATGTCAAAACTCCGCTGCGTGAACACCTGGTCACCTTCGGCTCTCCAGACGTTCTTGGCCAAGCCCTCAATACTAACCAGCTGAATGGGTGTCTTGTCAGGTACGACACCCCAAAGGTGGCCGGAGAACCAGGTGTAGACGGTCCGCGACTCGAGATCGCCCAACAGCTTCACATAGGCTTGTAGCGTTTCACTTCGGGTCAGGGCTGAGATTGTGTTGCCCGCAGCCGGCGCAGCGTTTGTCGTGGTCGCCAAGAATGGAAGTCCTGCGGCAGCACCGAGAATGGTTCTGCGATTCAGTATTGTCATGAGTCTGCTCCATTGAGTGACACAGCTTCGATGTCCGTAATGGCCCTAAGAAGATAGTAATATATCTTTATCTCAGATCTAGTCGGCCGTGGCTTGTGCCGACACTAATGATCGGCAAACGCGTTACTTGGTCACAATGCACCGGATTTTCTCGGACCAGCTTTATGGGGGGGTGATGAAGAAAGTTAAAAGGATTGGCCGAGTCGCCACATATATTCCGGCGATACTCAGTGTTTCGCCGGTTTTTGCGCAGGACGATAATGTTTCGACTCGATCATTTCCGCCACAGCTCGACCGCGGATGACATCTCCGATCGAAACTGGACGTTCACCGGGGCCGGTATCGCTTCTTCTGTGTAGCGAAAGTCCGCTGCGACGACGAAACCGTCGGGTCGCCGAGCAATTTCGCAGCCTCGTAACTTGTGACGGCACCATCAGATTCAACCACAAACGTTGGATTGCTTTACGTTTTTGTCGTCGGTATCCCGGCCGGTGCCGGCAGGATCGGGCCGACAAATTGCAACAACCCGATCATGCCGTTAATCCGTTCCGCACACTACAACGTGACAAGAAGAGTCTTGTCGCCGGCATTGCCGCAGGCCATGCTGGCTCCTGAAAACTCGATTTCGGTATTCATCCGACGCTCATGCCGACAACGCCTTATACCTTTGCACGAACAATTCATGTCGCGCACGACCAAGATCCTGCACTTCACAATGCTACCCATAACTAGTCGCGGTTCGGAGCGATGCGTTCGCCATCTCGAACTTTCTTGTAATACGACCAGCTCGTTTCGTTGCGGCGAGGATCATCAGATGGCGGCGGCGCGACGTAGTCGGGATAGCGTTTCGCGATTTCTGTCTTAATCGTGTCGGATAGATCATCCCAGGAATCGAGTTTGCGCCCCGCGGTGTGCATGTAAATAACGCCTTCCCGGCCATCCATCATCATCCATGGAAGCCAATCGGACAATCTAGCCCAGCCAACCTGAACTTTGGCCGTATTGGTGTCGGTGCTAAACAGTGAGTCAGTATCGCCCATGAAATTAAACATCTCAGTGGCGTGATACGTGCCACCGATCTCTTTTTGATACTCGCCTGCCAACGGGTTGGGATACCACAGCGGCACTTCTGTCGTGCTCCACCAGCGGTCGCCAAGAATGTCGCCTTCGAAGGTAGACGGATTGCCATCCCGACCAACTTTGTAGGCGGTAAAATTAACCGGATCATTGGCGACGTGTAGAACATCAACAGTTTCGCCAGTCCAGGGGTTTTCCCAGGTGGACAAGACCTCGTCGGTCGTCGGGTCTTTGTAGAACAGGAGTTCACGCGAGACGAGCTTGTATCCATCGCCCTTGTCCGGATCGCTGATCGAGGCGCAGGACCGAATATTCATGCCTTCAACCTTGAACAACAATTTGTCGGGTTCGCCCTGTCGGCGTGAGTAGGCACGGCCATGCCACCAAAAAGTAACGGGCTCGGCGTCGATCACTGAACAACCGATCTTACGGCCAATGATCAACGCATCATCAGGATCATTTGGATCCAGCTGCCCTGCGATTGCACTGCCGCTGGTGGCAATCAGTGAAAAGAGTGTCAAATGCAAAGCCAATTGCGTAGTCATTGTGGTGTCTCCCTTAGCAGAATGACGAATAGAATATATTATTATATGATTAGCTCATTATGCGCCAAGTCGCTCGTTCTGACCAGCGTGGATGACAACGAAACAAGGCCGCCAGGGAAATCCAATATGCGTAGGAATACGAATTTACTGCCCGTTCTGGCGACGAAGTGCGGTTCATTTGCCGCTCTTGCAGATCCGGCCGCCGTGTTGGACCGGGACATGCGGAGTTTCCTCGAGTGGTTCCCGGGCGTTTATGACAACCAGGAACAGGTGTACTTCGAAAACGAACTCGACGTGCCCGAAGACGAGCGTCACGAGAGAATCCACCATACATTCGCGCCTGTCGAACTACCGGAATTCGGCGAAAATATCTTCTACGTGCAGCGGTATCTGGATGATGATCCAGGCTAATTCCATACTGGCAGTCGCGATCGTCATATGGATAGTCATCAGCAAGTGAACACCGAAATGCATCCTGCCGACTATTTCACGCTCCGGCGACGTTGCAGGTCCTGCGACCTTGCATAATGAGTTAATGACATAAGGTTAGAGTTTTACAAAACAGGGTGTTCGTCTTTGTTCCGCGAGTCAACGAGGCTCTCATTCGAACTCTGGGTGGATGGCCACCCGGCAGCGAATTGGCGACGCACCCGTGAACTTGCAGGCCGCTGCGGGCCATTCCTGCCGAGGTCGGCAAAATCGCGTTTAGACAGCACATAATTATATTATTATGATCATATGGCCTGACCCGGAGAACCTTAGAACGGCGTGTCTGCACCTCGCCTCGGTCTCACAGGGGTTGTAACGATCCACACGTCCGGTATTGACGCGAGCATTACCCTCAGCCAAAGGAGCCAATCATGAGGCCTGTTCATATCGTTTCCAAACTTGCCACGCTCGGTCTTGCCTTGCTGCTTGCCGCGCCGGCGCAGGCGCAAAACCGTATCGACCCCGATTACACCGCGCCACCGCCAGTCGACGACAAGCGCCCGAACGAAACCACCTGGACGTATCTGAAGAAAATCATCGACGCGCGATCCGGCGAGCAGGAAGTCTCGCGCCATTGACGCGCGGCGGAATGAGGATCATCCAGACTGGAAGCAGTATGTGCTCATGTCGGGAAAGCGGTACACGGATGAGTTCAAGGTCGAAGCAGTCAAGCAGGTCATCGAGCGGGGTACACGGTCAACGATGTCGCAGAGCGAGTCAAAGTTTCTCCGCACTTTCCATACGAGTGGGTTCGGCGAGCGTGCGGCAGCAAGAGTCGCGGGGGGGCGATGGGTTGGACGAGGCTCAGCGCGAGGTGGCTCAGCTGAAGTCCGAACTGCGTCAACGCGAGTGTGCGCGGATCATCGATTGGTGCCGAGCATGAGCCGTCGCGGAAACTGCCGGGACATCGCGGTGGCTGGGGCATTCGTCAGCAACCTGAAGAACGAATGGGTTAAGAGGAGAAGTTATCCGAGCCGGGAAGACGCTCGTTCAGCGGCTATCTCGAGTCTCACGCTAAATCGCCGGTTGTCTCGTGTCCCGAGACCGTGAAGCCGCCAGCTTCGAACCCCTGCATATGCGTACTCTGGCTATCGTGACATTCCCTGTTTCGCAGGCCATGGATACCGAATCCATGCGCCAACTTCTGGAGGCGGCTGGGCCGGCCTATACCAATGTGCCCGGATTGCTGCGCAAGTACTTCATATTCGGAGAAGAGGTGGGCGGCGGCGTGTACGAATGGGCTTCCCGGAATCAAGCCGAAGGATTCCACACCGCCGAATGGTACGAGCGAATTCGTCAGCAGGTCAGCGCAGAACCGCAATTGACGCTCTTCGATGCACCTGCGATCGCCGATGGCATTCTGCACAAGCTGGATATTTTCCTGCCGGAAAGCCAGGAAGTCTCCGTTGGTTCGATCGATCGATAAGACCGCGAGCACGCATCGACCCGGGCCGTTCCATCCAGGCAGGCGCGCCGATATACGAGCAATCGCTCCATAGCTTGAAAGGTCGTATGCCGGTCGGCCTGGAATACCGCTTCATGGCCGGGTTGATGGTGGATGCCCTGTGCCTGGTCAACCGCCGCCCGGTGCGGAGGATGACCTGCACGCGGCTCGCGTCCCATCTGACCCCTGTTGGAATTGCGTGCTGGTTCGCCAACCGCCGGCGGCAGCCGCAATCGTAAAGGCCAAACCGGTCCGCGCCGGGCAGATGACGGGTACCGGCAATGTCTGACTGAGTTGCTCGAACATGCCCGCCATGCAGGTACAGCCCAGGACAATGGCCTCGGCAGCGAGGTTGTGGATGCAGTCCTGCGCCGCGGAACGGACCCGTTCCACCGGCGGTACGGACTGGTCGGGGGTTTGCGGAACATGGATTATTCCGGTGCAGTTGTCTTCGGCACGGCTCGAGCGCAGACGTTCGGAATAAATGAATCGCATACTGGCTGGCCAGATGGTGATGATCGCAAAACGCGGTGCGAGGGTGCGGGCGACGGTGAGAGTGCTCTCCCCGGCGCCGAAAACCGGCAGTCCGGTCATTGACCGAATGGCGTCGCACCCGTAATCCCCGAACGTGTCGAGAAAAATCGCGTCCACGTCACGGAGTGAGTGATTCTGAACGAGTTCCGTGTGGTGCTGCGCCGCTAACTGGCGGTTACGGGGCGTGTCGGGAAAAGTGCCGCCCTTGCTTGAGAGAACCTCGATGTCCACATCCGGCAAGCGACTCAGTACGGCCGATCGATGGCTCATGTCCTGGGCGGTTAAGGTCAGTATCTTCATGGGGTGTCACGTGTACGGATCGGGTTGCCGTCGTTCAGGCGGTTGCTCAGGCGCTTCAAAGCCGCCCCTGCGAGCGCATGCGCTCGATAGTCTTTCCGTGGGTCTCCAAAAAGTGGGAACGCTCCGGGACGAACGGCTTGCCGTCGCGCAGCAGGGTGTTGGGGGGATAGACGCTGAAGTCCGCGTAGGTGCTGGCGAAGGCTTCGAGCCGCTGTCGCGAGAGATAGGCCGGCATGCCGATGTGGTGACGCGCCGCACGCAGCCCGGCGATGTCGATGTCGGCCGAAGCCACCAGTGATTCACCGGTCTGGGCGCAGGCCAGCACGTTGCCCTTGTAGTCCACCACCTTGGACATCCCATCGGCCGAGGAGTCGGGGATATCGGTGCCGAAAATACCGGCCGTGTTGGCGGAAACGACGTAGGCCTGGTTCTCGACGGCGCGCGCCCGTTTGGCGATGTCCTTGGGGGTCAGGTCTGGGCTCGACACCTCGCTGGTCGAATGCAATATGACTTCCGCGCCGCGCAAGGCGTGCGCCCGCGTGATTTCCGGAAACAGGATTTCCTCGGAAGCACAGCACGCGAGGCGGCCGAGTTCCGTGTCGGCGACGGGAAACACGGCATCGATACCGTAGACATCCAGGTACCGGTCCCACACGTCATGCGGCGTGGGGGCATACATGGAAATCATGCGGCGGTAACGCAGGATGACGTCGCCGGACGGGTTCATGATGAAACACGTCTGGAAATACAGGCCCGGAAAGTGCTTGTCCAGTTCATACAGATTGCCGCTCAGATAGACGCCGGCCGACTGGGCGACACCGGAGAGGCGGTCCATTTCGATGCCGTCCGGTTCGACACACGCCTTGTCAGCCCACCCCTCGATGCTTTCGCCCATCGGAAAGCCCGTCATAAAGTATTCCGGCAGCACGACCAGTCGCGTCTGCTGACCGATGAAGCGGCGCGCCGTGACGACCTGGCGGCCAATCCGGTCGATGGACTGCAGCATGGCGGCACGCGCGTCATCGCGCTCAAAGCGGTTGACCGCGTCGCATCGGGTCTGCAGGGCCAGCGCGGCGTAGCGAACAATGGCGGGTGAATCTGTCGTCGGTGCGGTTGTCATGTGGGTCTACGTTTCTATATGTCAGGGGTGTCGATAGTGTGTTCGGCTCACGTGGCCTGCATCGCAGCACGCAAGGTCAGCTCGCGGCGGAAACGGCGCAAGGCGTACGGGAGCGATAGAAGAACGGGAATTCCGAAAATGGCAGGCGCCGCCGCCGTCGAATAATTGAGGTGTTCATTGCCGAACACGTGATCCGACAGCAAACCAATCGTACCCGGTCCGAGAATGAGGCCGGTCAGGCTGATCATCATGTAGTACATCGCGATGATGAGGCCGCGGTATCCTGATGGGGTGATGTGCACGAGCCCGGTGGGCGCCACGGCCGATGTCATCGCGTTGCCTATGATGGCGACACCCATGACGGCCAGCGCGATTTCGGGGGTCGGCATCAGCGGTGTCAGAATCGCCATCGGAACCTGAACCGATACCGCGATTATCATGATGCGCATCGCCGCGTCTTCTTTTCCGGCGGCAAACAAGCGGTCGTTGAGCCACCCCGCAGACATCACCGATACAGGCCCGAGAAAAAGCGTCATAAAGCCGAATGCCAAGGCGAAGGCTTCCGGTTCCCATCCCCAGGTGCGTTCGAACATGGCCGCAAACCAGCCCCAGCTGTAGGCGATGATGGTGGATATGCACATGGGTCCGACGTAACTCAGGTAGGTCGCACGCCGTTTCCAGATGTAGCGAAGGGAGTCGACAAAACTTTCGCCTTCGTGCCCCTTGTTCTCGACGTGGCGCACCGGTTCGCGCATGAACATGAACAGCAGTCCCATCAGTAACCCGGGGGTGCCAACCATGAAGAACGTGAACTGCCACGGCGCGACCACGCCAATGACGGGCACGCTGATTTCGGGGACCGATTTGGCCCAGGACAGCACGCCAGCACCCACCAGCGAGGCAACACCGGCGCCAATGCCCAGTGCGGCGGTGTAAAAAGCGATCGGCTTGCCGCGCTTCTCCTGGGGAAAACTGTCGCTGATCATCGAGATGGCGCACGGGCTCAGGGTCGCTTCGCCGGCTCCGATCATCATGCGGGCGGAGAACAGGTGCCAGAAGTTGCGCGCCAATCCGGAAGCGAAGGTCGACACGGACCAGACCGTGATGCCGGCTGTGATCAACCAGGTGCGGCGTTTGCGGTCGGCCAGGTATCCGAGAGGAATACCCATCGTGGCGTAGAAAATGGCGAAGGAAAGCCCGAGCAACCACCCCATGTCCGTATCGGTCAGGCCGAGGTCCGCCTTGATGGGTTCCACCAGCAGGCCGAGCACGTACCGGTCGACGAACGACAGGATGTACGCCAGCATCAGGAGGACGACCATGTACCAGGCGTATCGTCGGGATGGGTATTGCCGTTGCTCAGGAGCGGACATTGCGTGTTCCTTTCGGGCGGATCAGGGTCGTTCGGACCTGCTGGCGATGGGTGCCGGCCCGATCAACCGGCGGACATCGTCTCCAGCCAGCTCGCATCCTGCTGGTCTTCAGCCACCGCTTCAATGGGCACGACGGGGCCCCGATTGATGTACAGGGCTTTCTGTCGGAGGTAGCGGGTGATGCCGGTGCTTCCCATGCGCGACGGGCCCATTCCGGATTGGCGAAACGCCATCTTGCAGGCATCGAAGACCATGGTCGACATGCCGGCGTCATTGATGCTGATTCCGCCGCCAACCATGGACTCGGCCACCCGCAGTGCGGCTTCGTCGCTGGCGCCGAATACCGCTGCCGACAGCCCGAACTGGGTGTCATTGGCCAGGGCGATGGCTTCGGCCTCTTCGGCGTATTTCATAACCGGCATCACCGGGCCGAACGTCTCTTCGGTCATCACGGCCATGCTATGGTCGACACCGGTCAGCACCGTCGGTTCGATCCACAAACCGCCATCGAGCTCACGGATTTCGCCGCCCGTTACGATGCGTGCGCCTTTTTCGACCCGAGCCTCGATATGCCGGCGAATGATTTCCGCCTGGCGATCGAAGATCAGCGGGCCGATGATGCCCTGATCGATGTGGGGATGGCTCAAGGAGGCCGCGCGCGCCTTTTCCGCAAGGAGTTCGACGAACGCGTCGTGCTGGCTGTCGTGCACGTATATTCGCTCGATCGACTGG
>DDIP01000457.1:0-3223 GCA_002338605.1 Proteobacteria bacterium UBA1847
CCGAGCCCGCGCCGGAGCCGGAGCCCGAGCCGGAACCCGAACCGAAATCCAAACCGGAACCCGTCGTTGCGGCGCGGCCGAGTGCCGACGTGCGCCCGATTCGATCGCCGGAGGCGCGCCAGGAGTTTGCGCGTATCGATGCCGAGCTGCTCGAGGATCTGTTGAATGCCGCGGGTGAGATCAGTATTTACCATTCGCGACTGAGCCAGCAGGTCAACACCTTCGAGTTCCATGTCGAAGAACTTGAGCAAACAATTTCACGGTTGAAAGAACAGCTTCGAAAACTCGAAAACGAAACCGAAGCGCAAATCATGCACAGCCACCAGGACACCATGGTGGCCCGTGACTTCGACCCGCTGGAGCTCGATCGCTACTCCACAATCCAGCAGCTGTCACGCGCGCTGGCTGAATCGGCGAGCGATCTGAGTAGCCTCAAGGACCTGCTGCAGTCTGTTACCTCGGAGGCCGACGGCCTCCTGGTGCAACAGTCCCGCGTTACTGCCGAATTGCAGGACGGCCTGATGCGTACACGCATGGTGCCTTTCGAACGGCATGTCGGGCGCCTGACCCGGCTGGTACGCCAGGTTGCCGAGGAGTCGGGCAAGCGCGCCGAACTGGTGGTTGAAGGCGCTTCCGGAGAACTTGATCGCCAGGTACTCGACAAGATGCTGCCGCCGTTCGAACACATGCTGCGCAACTCGATCGTGCACGGCATCGAGAGTACGGCAGAGAGACAGGCCGCGGGTAAACCGGCAACCGGTCGGATCGCTATCCGGCTGCATCGTGAGGGCGCGGAAATGGTCATCGACGTTGCCGATGATGGCGCCGGTCTGAATGTCGATGCGATTCGTCGCAAGGCTTACGAACTCGATTTGCTGAAGCCCGACAGCAAGGTAAACGATGAAGAAATCATGCAGCTGATCCTGACACCGGGGTTCAGTACGGCGACATCGGTTACGCAATCGGCAGGACGCGGCGTTGGTATGGACGTCGTTGCCAACGAAGTGAAAAAACTCGGTGGCTCGCTGCGTATCAGTTCCGTTTCCGGGCAGGGCACCAATTTCACCGTGCGCTTGCCATTTACGCTGGCCATCACTCAGGCGTTGATCGTTCGCACCGGCGATGAGGTCTACGCATTGCCGCTGCCGACCGTTGAGGGTGTCGCACGAATTCCGCGCGCAGAACTGGAAAACATGTTGAGCCAGACTGAGCCCAGCTACCAGTATGGCGAGCAGTCCTACAAGTTCCGTCACCTAGGCATGTACCTCGGTGGGCAGGCAGCTCAACTGCCGGAGGACGAAGCATTTATTCCGGTCATCCTGGTCCAGGCCGGGGAATACTCTGCCGCGCTGCTGGTCGATGAAATGCTAGCCAGCCGGGAGATTGTGGTTAAGGCTGTCGGTCCGCAACTGGCCAGTATCCGCGGTATTTCCGGCGCTACGATTCTCGGCGACGGCAGTATCGTATTGATTCTGGATATCCTCGCGTACGTTCGATCCGGCGCACCGGTTGTTGAAATCAGGAAGGCAGCACCGACGCCGGTCGACGATCGGCCACTGGCCCTGGTCGTCGACGATTCGATTACCGTACGGCGAGTGACCGAACGCTTCCTGCAGCGCAATGGCATGCGCTGTGCAACCGCAAAAGACGGGCTGGATGCAATTGCCGTCATGCAGGACGTCAAACCGGACGTTATTCTGCTCGACATTGAAATGCCGCGAATGGACGGTTACGAATTCGCGTCGCACGTACGCAACGACGCGCGTATGTCCGATGTACCGATCATCATGATTACGTCCCGGGTTGGTGACAAGCATCGCGCGCGGGCGATCGAACTGGGCGTGAATGACTACCTCGGCAAGCCCTATCAGGATACCCAGTTACTCGAAGCGATTCGCCGACAACTGGAAGAAAGAGGAATTAGTCTGTCATGAGCGCCGCATCAGACGAACTGTACAGCCTGCTCGTGCCGTTGTCGGAGGATCGACTGATTGTACCGCGCGCCTGCGTTGCTGAAGTCGTGCGTTTTGCGCATGCTGAAAAGAAAGAAGGCGCGCACAACTGGATGCAGGGAACGATCAACTGGAACGGTCGGCCACTGCCCGTTGTGTCATTCGAGGGCGCGATTGGCAAAGAGATTCCGGTTGCAACGGGCCGCACGCGGGTGGTCGTGTTCTACGCAATCACCGGAGAACTCAAGTCGGGCTTCTTTGGCGTACTGACCCAGGGGTTTCCGCAACTGGTCCGCGTAAACAGGGATGTTCTGAAGCTTGAGGCAAAAGACGGCTGGCCTGACGGCGCGCCTGTCTTGTGTCGCGTAAAAATGATCAACGAATATCCGATGATCCCAAATCTCGAGCAACTCGAGAAGATGCTGGCGACGGAACTGTTGCAGGCCTGAGGCCTGTCAGCGCAAATCACCCCAATGAGACTGCATCACGGCCAGGGCCGCCGGTGCGGCCGACTCAGTGCGCAATATGCGGGGTCCGAGCGAGACGGCTTTGAACCCCATGGTGTCCGCATCGTCGTATTCGATGTCGCTAAACCCGCCTTCGGGGCCGATGAGGATGCAGACCTTCGTCCTTGGTGCAGCGATACCGGCGAGTGGCACTGCGGCGCCGGGTACAAGAATCAGTTCGGCATCCACTTTCTCCGGCTTACTGCCAAACCAGTTCTTGAGCGAGACAGGGGTATCGATCAGTGGCAAACGAGTTCGTCCCGACTGCTCACAAGCGCTGGCTGCAATTTTTTGCCAGTGCTCGCGTCGTTTTTCAGCGCGTTCATCGTTGAGTTTGACAACACCGTATTCTGTCAGCACGGGAGTGATTCGTTTGACACCAAGCTCGGTCGCTTTTTGCACGACGAAGTCCATGCGCTCACCCCGGGAAATGCCCTGTACGAGGTGAACCTTCAGTGGCGATTCGGTGCCAGCATGAATGCTGTCGCCAAGCCTCAGGACAACGCGCGACTTCTCAATACGTTGAATGTGCGCGGGCCATTCCGGGCCATCGCCGTTGAAGACACGCACAGCATCCCCCACACGCGCGCGCAAAACCTTGCCAAGGTATCGCGCCCGATCCCCGGTCAGTTCGATCTCGGCGCCGTTGATCAATTCGCCGGAAACAAATAGCCTCGTACTCATGCCCTTGAAATCATGCCTGAAGCGACAATGACGAGCGACTATACCGTGAATACCGAAACCGGGCTCATGTCGTCGGCGCGA
>DDIP01000457.1:3329-7571 GCA_002338605.1 Proteobacteria bacterium UBA1847
TCGTCGGCGCGCCTGTGCATGAGCCCCAACCGCGATGCCCGGCCGCCCGGCATGCCGATCGACCTGCTGGTCTTGCACGGCATCAGTCTGCCGCCAGGGCAGTTTGGTGGAGGGGAAATCGAGGCCCTGTTCCAGAACCGACTCGACTGGGATGCGCATCCTTACTTCGGAGAAATCCGGGGGATGGAGGTTTCGGCGCATTTGCTCATCCGCAGAGATGGGGAGCTCCTCCAGTTTGTGCCGTTTACGGAGCGTGCCTGGCATGCGGGGGAGTCGAGTTTTCGCGGGCGATCGCGCTGCAACGACTTTTCAATTGGTATTGAGCTCGAAGGCGAGGACGAGACGCCCTACGACGATCGTCAATACCAGGTCTTGCCGCTGGTGCTGCAGGCCCTGATACGGGCCTATCCCGGGATCTCCGCACGAGAAATCGCGGGCCACTGTGATGTGGCGCCCGGCCGCAAGGTCGACCCCGGCCCTGCTTTCGACTGGCTGCGCTTGTATGATGCACTTGGGGAACGTATCGAGACGGACATTTCATGAACCTGATTGCTCTGCTTATCGGACTGGCTATCGAACGCCTGGCCACCCAGTTGTTCCACTGGCGTCGCCTGAGGTGGCTGGATCGTATTATCGATGCCGGTTTCCGGCAGGCTCAGCGTGTCGGAAACTGGCCGGCGTTGATACCGGTCATCGCTCTCGCAATCCTGCTCGTACTTCCGGTCGCCGCTGTCATCTACAGCCTGGGTGGAACATTGCAGGGTTTCACCTACCTGCTACTGGCAATCGTTGTGCTGCTGTTTTCGATCGGCCCGAAGGACATTGGCGAGGAGGTCGGCGAGTATTGCAAGGCACTTGAGTCTGAAGACGAAGAGCAAATCAATATCGCGTCAAAAGCCATCATTGAGGGTGACGTGCCTGAAGATGCGCGTGAACGCATTGACCGCGTTGAAGCGGCGGTTTGCGTGCAGGCCAATAATCGACTGTTCGCCATCATCTTCTGGTTCGTCGTACTGGGTCCACTGGCGGCCTGGGCTTACCGGGTGACGGACCTGATCAGGCGACGCGCGGTGTTCACTGCTGCAAGAGACGAGCAGGACGATGGCAGCCTCACCCGGATCCGCAATGCCGCCGAATGGGTGCACGGCTGGCTGGCCTGGATACCGGCGCGCCTGACATCGTTCGGCTACGCGACGGCGGGGCATTACGACGATGCAATCGCGGCGATGCGGGCGCCCACGGAAGATCGCGACGCAACGACGGCGGAACACAGTGAACACCTGCTCGCGCGAGTCGGCGTTGCGGCGCTGGCACTTGAAGATCGGATGGACGAGAGCATTACCGAACGCGCCATTCGTGGTGCGATGGCGGCCAACAAGCTGGTGTTTCGGCAACTCCTGATCTGGGCCGTCATCATTGCTGCCATGACCTTGTACGGTTTTACACGGTGACACCGACGCCAGTGTGAGCATGAACACTGGACACCGTGGTGCAGTGCACAGGGCTTACTGCTGAGAGATCGCTACCCGGAGTGCCCTTGCCAGTTCGTTACTCGGCTGCCCGGTCACGGCCAGGTTCTGTTCAGCCTGGAACTGGGAGATAGCGACTTGCGTCATCGTGTCGAGGTCACCGGCAACGTTGCCGGGCTCATAGCCGAGCGTCGTCAGGTCTATCTGAATCTGCTGGACGAGGTTGCCGCCGGTGTCGCCGGAACCGCCCAGCTCCTTGCTTGCGAATTCGACGAGCATCGGGTTTCGAAAGCTCGGGTTAATCTCGATGCTGCTGGTTTCCATGACGATTTCGACTGCGCCGTTGTTCACGAGGTTGCGCATTTGCTCGATCTGGCCGCCCATCATGCGCTCCATCATTTGTCGCTGACTCGCAGGCATCGCTGCCATTTGTTGCTCGAATTCCTCGAGCTGCTCCTGCGCTTCGGCAAGCTCCCTTCTCTGGGCCTCGGTCAGTACGCCACCGGCTCGCATTACCTTTCGATAGGGCATATACAGGTAGCTATCGGGTACGTTTCGATAGTCCTGGAAGGCCTGCTCGAAAAACACATCTCGCGATTGTCCCTCATCAGTCATTACGCCTTCCATGCGCATTTTCCGGCGAACGAAATACTCGGTATCGATCCACAACTCGATCGTATTGATCGCAAATGTGCCATCCGCATTTCCACTTGATTTCGCGACAACAAACGGAGTGTCGTCGTCGTAGTGGTAGACAGCCGGCATTCGATCTCCATAGTCGTTCGGTTTGCCCACTGATTTCGCGGCATAGTCGTGTTGAAGAAGTCGCTCAAGCGGCAGACCTGCAATGGACTGAATCATGTTGACGTCGTCCAGACGAATTCGAGCTGTCGGGCGGCCGTCAAGCGTCTCCATGCCGGCCAATTGATATTCGTCGATTGCTGCGTCAATCGCATCAATCATTTGCTTCGCGGTATCCTCATCGATTTCATCAACCGATAGGAGCACTTCCGCTGCAAATAGTGCCATGCAGGCTGGGCCCATCATGAATGTTGCCGGGTTGATTGATGTCCATGGCTTGATGTCGAATTCGCCTTGCGGCCCGCTTGCTGATGCAAATTCTTCACCCTCGATTTGAAAGCCGAGAATGAGTAGACAGTCCTGCGCGTTGAAGGCATGGTGATCGCCGATGACCGGCGACGACATGCCGTACTGGAACCCCAGCCTCTCGTTCATGAGGCCGCTCATCGGGCTGCCGGCAACCTCCTGGCGTAAGGCTTCCCCGAGCATCATGGCGCCGCCTGCATAAGCGTGCATTGCCTGGGCCATTTGCTCGCGAGGAATATCGGACGCCTCCATTTCCCGGCGCTGAACTTCCTCGGGCGGAATGATTCTGCCGTACAGTCGGGGTCCACGCTCGGTTTGAACCATCATGAATTCTTGGAAGATTGGCACCCCCTGGCCACCGGGGAGTGTCGTCATGTTTTCCACCGTCTTTAATACGACTACGTTTGAACGCCGCAATCGCCACTCCTCAACCAGCCATTGGGCTCGAAGCATGCCTCTGACTGTGGTGATTGCCCCGTCGCTCATGGGCTCCCAGCCCTGCTCCTCGAGAATCTCGGTCACAGCCGGACCGTTCGGAGGCTCGTCCGCCAGGAGGCTGGTGGGCAATAAAGCGAGTGCGAGACAGGTAACCGTCCTAAAGAAATTAAGCACTGAAACTCCTTATGATTGACTTATCGATTGTGAGGCGCTTTGGTTCCGGAAATGCGCTGTCTACGTCGCCGGATTCTGGCAGGCCTCGATGTCGTCGGTCGTCAGGCCCATATCTTTCGCGGCTCGCTCCCAGTCATTGGCTGTCGCGTTGACGTCATAGATATCCCGGCTGGTTTCCGAAACCTCGCGAGCAAGATCATTGCCGCCGAAGCGACCGGCCGTATTCGCGACGGCTCGGACGAGAGAGCCGAAGCCCCTTTTCTTCTTCTTGGCCTGCTGCGCGGCAAGTACCTTTTCTTGCAGACAGGCTTCACGCGCCGCCTGTAATTGTGCAGGGTCCATCGGTTGCGGCGCCGGCCTCGCAGCCGGTGCGCCGCTATTCCTTGCCTTGAGTTTGGCTTTGAGCACACCGGCGAGCTGCGGACTTGCTACGCCGTCTACCGCCATGTCGTTTTCCGCCTGGAAGGTCGAAATGGCGACTACCGTCTCGGTCGACGGTTCACCCTGAATGTTCCCTGGGTCGTAGCCGAGGGCGATCAGATCTTTCTGGATCATTCTTGTCAGATCATCGGCAACGACTGCCGCTGGCAGCAGAATCGCAAGCAGTAGACAAATCGGCATGCTTTTCTTCAGCATGGTCTTCCCTCCTTTCAACCTCGGATCAGCGAGCGACCGATGGCCGCAGCTCGTCCTCGTACTTTTTATATAGTGCGTAGTTATGCGCTACGCTCTCGTTGATGTCTTTCTGAACATACGCTGTTCGCAGTGAATTTTTAACCCATTCGTACTCTGCCCAATTGCCACCGGCGGACTTCACAAGCTCGAGTTCGATGGTGTTCATGCCCATCATCGTTGTGGCGCCGCGCATCACTTCGCTCATTTCACTGATCGAAAGCTCTTCGTCGTTTTCGGCGCGCTCGGAAAGCTCGCGAATGCGCTCTGTCTTTTCTGCCATGATTTCCCCGGCGCGTTGTGCCACCCGAGCAAACTCCCGAACCTGGCTTTCGCTGAGTTTGCCGTCTGATGGCGGCTCGTACCGGTCTTCTCCGGCTGC
>DDIP01000293.1 GCA_002338605.1 Proteobacteria bacterium UBA1847
CACCGGCCCCGGGAATTGCACCTACAACAGTACCTATTCCGCAGCCTCGTGCGATTGCCCATTTGAGGCGACGTAACTCCGTGAGCAGCCGTCGAGTTAGCCTGCCGCGATTGAGGGGTACAGGCGACTGGCTCAAATGCGCGGCTGTATCTGGGAACAGGGCAAACCGAAGAATTTGTGACACGGCGAACAAACCGATGAGAACCGGTATGAAGCCTAGTCCCCCAACAAGTTCGGTAGTGCCGAAAGTAAATCGCGGTTGTCCAGCGACCGGGTCGAGGCCCACCATTGCAATGCACAAACCAATCAGAAGCGAAATCGCACCTTTAACGGCGTTACCTGGCGACACGACAACAGCCGCCGTCAATCCAAGACAGGCGAGCCAAAAGTACTCAAAGCTTGTAAACTGCAGCGCCACTCTGGCCAACGAGGGCGCGGCTGCAATCAGAACGATAGCGCCAAAGATTCCGCCGATCGCCGAACATAAGAGGCCTATCCCCAGCGCCATATCGGTCTCGCCACGCTGGGTCATCAGGTACGATTCATCGACGTAGGCAGCTGACGCCGGCGTGCCCGGAATCCTAAGCAAGGCGCCAGGGATATCGCCTGCGAAAATTGCCATCGCGGCCAAGGTGACCACACCCGCCAGTGCCGGCACTGGATCCAGAAAATAAGTCACGGGTACAACCAGGGCGACAGCCATCGATGCGGTAAATCCGGGTATTGCACCCACGGTCAATCCATATATGCCACTGGCCAACATCACCAGGAGAACCGTCGGTGTCAGCAGGGACAGAAATGCATCTGCAGCTACCAAGTCAATTGGCCTGCAATCGGTTCGAGTACTCCCCAGGGAAGTGGAACCGACATCAATTGATAAAAAAACGCGTGGAGGGCAAAACTGGCAATGATGGCAATGACTAAAGCTCTAAGCACGCGTCTGTCGAACCACCACAAGAGACCAAACAGTAGGACGCTCATCGTAATAAGGAATCCGAGTTCGTCGGCGGCAAGAATATAGAAAACTACCGCCGCGATATGCAATAACAGAGCAAAGACACTGTGACGCGTTGATGAGTTATGAGGCGCCTTATCAACCGATCTATCGGGCAGCAGAGCTTGCGGTTCCGATGATACAATTAGCCGTCCCACCACGAGAGCTAACCCGGCAAGTATTAGGGCCATACCAATGAGCGTCGGAAACAGGCCCGGTCCGTATTCAATCCCACGGACGTCCTGAAAATTTCGGCTTGCAACAATAAGGAATACTCCCAGCGCTATTGCGATCGCAGAATTGACAGAGGCAGGAAATTTCATCTGATACGTAAAACCGACCTAGAGGTCCAGCTCCTCCAACAACTCACGAACTTCAGTTTGTTGTTGCAACATGTATGCCTTGAAATCTGACGAACCACGCCACTTTATGCCAAAACCCAGCGATGACATTTCTTCGCGCCAAGATGGCGAGGCGACAATTTCCTGCAAGGCAGACTCCAGTTTGCACCTGATATCGTCCGGCAGTGCCGATGGTCCGACTAGGCCACGCCACGCGCCGAGGTTCAAATTCAACCCGGTTGTTTCCTGTAATGTTGGGATATCGGGAAACGCAGCAAGCCGCTCTTCGCTGAATACGCCAAGACCACGGATGTAGCCGGCGGCAAGTAAGGGACGTGCTTCGGGTAGTGAGCTAGGCACAACATCCAGGCCGCCGGCGGCGAGGTCTTGAAGTGCCGCGGCGGCACCTCGCCCCGGAATCATTTTTAATTTTTTAAGATCGACGCCCCACGCATCGAACAGGCTAACTACAGCGATGGGCCATGAGCCGCCACAGCCGCCGCCGCACGCGATGGAAAAGGCCGCAGGATTCGCTTTGATCGCGTCGAGCGCCTGTGGCAACGATGTCCACTCACTGGACTTTTTTACATGGAACCCCGCGGGATCAAAATTGTACTGGGCAATCGCCGAGAAATTATTGACCGAAAAGTCGCCCTGCCCCATTGGCCTGTAGTGCGCAAAGTTATACAGAACCCCGATGGTGTACCCATCCGGCCTGGCATTGGCAATATTGCTTATTCCGACAACTCCGCTTCCCTGTCCTTGATTGACAACGTTAAATGGCTGCCCAAATTTCTTTTTGAGACGTGTTGCGAGCATTCTGGCCGTCTGGTCAGTGCCACCACCCGCGCCCGCCGGAACGACAATCGTAACTGGACGCTCCGGCCAATCTGCCCGCACAATTGCAGGCAGGGCCAGCAAAAGCGAAATACCCAGCGCGATAAAGCAGCTGCGAATGTCCCTGGTCATTGCTTTGTCCCCGTTAATATATTACAACATATTACCTGTCGTGCGACCGAATTAAAACCATCAATTCCCAAGTCGACTGGCCACTACCCCGAACCAGGCGCGCCACGACGGCTGCGCAAAGCGGGTCAACAAACGGTGATTGTTACTATGCAGATACTTATGACTATTCTACCGCCACGCATGCTTGCGATTTCAACGATCTCACTATTGGTCGTCCTGGCAACCGCTCCATGGAGCCTGGCTGAGATGAATATCAATTCTCATTCTTCGCGCATGCCGCTGCTAATGCCCGACGATTTTGAATCGCTAAAGCTGGCGGCCTGGCGGGTCGAAGAAGGCGTTCAGGATCCGAATAATCCACTCCTGGAACCTGAAATGCCGTGGGACTCGGGTGGCATTATGGCCCATGGGACTGTCCTTCACGATCCTATCGACGGACTCTGGAAAGCCTGGCAGGTCTCAACGCCGGCTGAAGAAACCTTTAATGATCTCGAGGCAAAACACGAAGAGTTTCGTCGACTCACGTACCTCGAAAGCAAGGACGGTGTGACCTGGTATAGACCGAAATTGCCGTTCGTAAAATGGCCCGGATTCGACGAGACCAATATTATCTTTGACCTGGACTCCGGAGGCACCGCCGTTTACGCGTCAGTTCTGGTTGACCCCACGAACGAGGCCTGGCCCTATGAAATGTTTGTGCTCCGAACGCCGGTGTTCGGGCCGGACCCGACTCATGTCGGACATTTGCCGGCTCCCGAAGAAAAACGCGCAACGTATCGGTACCAGTCGAAAGATGGCAAGGACTGGAAGCTCGTTGAAGGACCGATTCATCCATCACGAGGTGGTGGCGCCGATGTTTCATACGTCTACAAGCTCAATGACGGAGGCTATGTCTCGTATTTTAAAAACTACCCGCCGCTTAAGGACGGTGGACGCATCATTACCTACGACAACAATCCACGTGGAGGTTTACGTTCAATCGCACGCCGTACCAGTGAAGATGGAACACACTGGGGTGATGAAAAAACCGTTCTCGAGCGCGATTGGCGTGACCCCGATTTCGCACAGTTTCTGGAACTGACGCCGGTGCAGGTAGACGGTGGCTTTATCGGCGTGCTTACCTATTACAACTCATCAATTCAAACGATGTCGTTGCAGATGGCGGCATCCCGTGACGGCATCCACTGGTGGCGCCCTGACCGCCGGCCTACCCTGCCGAATCCACCGCTAGGCGACTACGGAAGCGGCATGATCTGGCAGATGCACCACCCGATCATTGAGGGCCACAAGATGCATGTTTACTACGCAGGATCCGAAGGACTGCACGGCGAGATATTCGACAGTCGTTTTGAGCCGAGAATCGAAGTGGGTGGAGAAAGCGTGATTGGCTTTCAAACCCCGACTCTGCCATTTAATACCGCTTTGCAACGAGCGAGTTGGGACTTCGATCGCCTCTGGGCGCTGGTCCCATCAGCGGGCGGCGTGACTCTTGGCGAAGCGGTAACCAAGCAGCAAACACCCGGGGGCCGCAAGCTCGCCGTTAACGCCTTCGTGCGTAAGGGAGGATCGTTGCGCGTCGAACTTCTGGATTCGAACAATGCACCGATTCCGGGCTTTGAGATTAGCGACAGTGAGCCGCTCGAAGGAGACCATCGTCACAGGGTATTGAAGTGGAAAGGTGGTGAAGCCGCGCCGGCCAATGCAGTCAAAATTCGCTTCGTTCTGCACCGTGCTTTTCTGTATGGATTTGACTGGACGGATTGAATTCGAGCGCGCTAGTGTCAAGACTGGGATTGTCCGACACCGAAAGTAATAGTACCGGCCCCATCATGCCTGACCTGACCAAAGGATCATCATTTGTCCACTGACGTTGTGTGCTGAATGTAAACCTTCCTGTCGGACTGGGTTTGTTTTCCGTTATCCATCGCGGCCATTCCACTAAGGTTCCGTCCGGATTCCGCTCGCTATCCTCCGGAAGTAGCTCATCGCCGATCAAGCGATTGATCCAGAGATTGACCACACGAACCTTAAGTTTATTCTCACCAGATCTTAGGGCGTCGGTCACCTCAACCCGGAATGGTTTTTTCCACAAGACGCCCAGATCGTGGTCGTTGAGGGTGACTTGTGCCATTATTTCCACGTCACCCAAATCGAGAAATTGCCTGACTTCTTTGGGCGAACTCAATACATCCGGATTCCATGCGAAAGTTTTTTCGTAAGTGGCCGTTCCGGAAAAATGTCTCACACCGGGATTATCATTCAAGCTCCAGGAACTGAGATGCTCCAGCACCACACGCTCCGGTGCGCCCCATCCCGGTGGGAAACTCAGATTCCACGGGCCTGTGACTTCTCGTAGTGTCTCAAAGTCCATCCAGTTTTTTCTACCGGAAACTTCTTGAGACCCTTTCTCAATAGGACGAAACACAACAAAAACCGACCCTACTGCGTCGAGTCGCAACGGTATTGTTGTATTTCCATTCTGTTGATCAAACTCAGCCACTGATGAGGTGCGACCAGTGTCTGGCCACCAGAATTCAGGGTACTTTCCTTTGATGCGAAACGTGCAAACCGCGTCAACCTCATGATCCTCAGGATTCGCGATAAAATAGACATCCGTTTCGCCCATTGTCTTGTGGATGTACCGCAAAGGAGCTGTCGATTGAAAATCGGGTGTGAGGCCAATCATTTCCAGCGCGCCTATCGCATAGTCAATATTTGGAATCGTATCGTCGGCGTCTGCCTCCTGGTCAATCTGGCCCCAAGGTGCAATTCCCACAGGGCCCAAAACCAGGGCGGCACTCCAGTGCGAATCCTCGAGCGCGTCAACCGGCCAGTCTACTGGCGAGATGTTTGATGCTTGCCAGGTACTGTCGGTCCGGAGTTCCTGTTCACGACCGTCACTAAACTCTATTGACAGCGCCGCAGCCAGACCAGCAGGATCTGTACTACCTGATTTCTTGTCGACGACGATCGCGATCAGGTTGCGGCCAGGATTTAACCATTCCGCGACTCTTAATGTGCGGTTGCTGCCACCGCCGACACGGCGCTCGTTAATCCATAGCTCGAATGCATTGTCACCAGCTGCAGAAATCGTCATACGTGCTGATGCAATCGAACTGCGACTATCGATTTCAATTGATCGACGAAAATACCGCTTTCCTGGCGGTGCGGAGACTGCTGGGTCCCCTTCCATATACCAGATCCAATTGGCCAAATCGAACGACGTTGCCTGCTCGTAAACCGGATCTTGCCGAGCGATGTCTTCGCCCCAGATTATCCGGCCTTCACCGAACTTACGAACGACCAGATTTGCCGGTACTTGCCATCCGCCCCACATTTCGGTGACCAAAGTCCGTATTTCCTCATCGCTCATTGGATACCCCGTGAGGCTTGGCGATGCAACTGGTGGTGTGCCCATCACGGTTGCACCGGCGCTAACAAGTTTGTGAATCCTCCGTAGCAGACCTGGTGTCATTGTGTTGTCCATGGGCAAAACGAGCATGCGGTAGCTCATCCCGTCCGGCAGTATGAGTCGACCGTCCCTCACCGACATTCTCTCTATTACAACCTCCGCCGGACATAGGTCGAACCCATAACCCGGTCGGAGGTGACCGCCAGGCAAAAGATCGCCTGCTTTTATCGGTGAATGCGATCGTTGCGGCGCACCTTCCGGTGTTAAAAAACACAGATCAGCAACGAATAAACCTTGTTGTAGTATGGCCTGAATGCGAGTGAGATATTGGTGCCACGCGTATGAATACTCCCACCAGGTTTGCGTTCTCTCATAATGCAATCCCCACGGCCCCATACCCATTCCCGGTAGTCGCATCAACTCCGTCCACGGCTGAAACGCATAGCGGTGAATGACAAAGCGATTAATACCCTCAGTGAAAGCCCAATCGCCAATATCTTTGATATTTCCGGGGTGATATTGCCACCTCTCATTTCGATTGGCCGTAAACGCTTCAGCACCGACTATCGGTTTCCCATAGACATGCCCTGCCGATGCCATTTCTAGGACGCTATAGGCTTTGCGAAACTTTTCCAGGGTCCAGAATTCGCCCATCGGCTCATCGACTCGCCCCGCGACTTCCAGATCTGCCGCCGGCATTTTGTCGTACGATTCATGTGTCAATCGCATCCCATGACGCCGCGCCAGCGCGTTGAGATGGCCAATGTAATTCTTGGCAACCAGATCGGAAATCGTCCGCCGAACATCCCAGAGAAAGCGTTCCGAGACTTCCAGACTGTCAATGACACGCCCACTCATGATGGGTAGAAGCGGTAGCGGGTCATAGCCCCGCAAGCGTTGAAACTCCTTTATGAAGTCTGGCGTCCAGTTTTGTGAACCGACCTCCCAACTATCAACATGAGCCGAGACCAATGTGCGCGTCTCGCCCGCGAGTGTTTCATTTTTGTCAATCAACTTTTTCAGCAAGGCATTGAAGTGCACCTCCGTCGCGACCTTGCTGAGCTTGTCCGACTCCAATCCCCTGCCCGGAAGCGGCGCCGGGTAGTTTTCCTGTCCGGTCGTGGTGTAGCCCATGCGCAGGAGTGTCCATTCGCCGGCCGGTACATCCCAAACAAGACGCTCTCTTTCAGTAGAACCCGCTGTCAGAATCTGACTATCGGCACGGTTTACCACAGCACCGTCGGGCAAAGATGGATAACTGGCACGGGGTGATATTTCAATTCTCGTGGTCGCCCCGCCCGACTTCCCCTTGGCCCGTGGGATGCGGTAGTTAACTGTTGGTGTCGGGTACGCAAAGACCGCAATATCTCTGTAAAAATTCTTGTTTGCCTGGGGTTGAGGCAGGCTCCCTTCAAATCGTAGAGGCCCGGTGACTCTTGTCTCCGTCCATACAACGCGTTGCATAGACAGTTCTGGAGAAATCCACGGCCCGCCGCTGCCGGTCCAGCCTGCGGCATT
>DDIP01000415.1 GCA_002338605.1 Proteobacteria bacterium UBA1847
TCCGCTTCTCGCGGGACTGGAGGATGGCTGCTTTTTTTATTACTTGCACAGTTACGCCCTGCCGGTTTCTGACTATTCCCTGGCAACTGCGACTCACGGTGATTCAGACGGCTTCTCGTTTTCATCGGTCGTCGGGTTTGAGAACTTCTTTGCCGCACAGTTCCACCCCGAGCGATCGTCTATTTCGGGCGCAGCGGTTCTCGCGAATTTTCTGCGCGGTGTCGCATGAAGATAATTCCAGCAATCGATATCCGGGATGGACAGTGCGTTCGCCTGTTCCAGGGCGATTTCGACAAGAGCACCGTTTACAGTGCCGATCCCGCATCCGTTGCGCAAAAGTTTTCGCGGCTTGCCGTAACGGACCTCCACATCGTTGATCTGGACGGTGCCCGGTCGGGCAAGCAAATTAATCACCGTGTTGTCGCGAATATCGTGGCGCAGACAGGCCTCTCGGTTCAGGTTGGTGGCGGTATTCGCCGTCGTTCAGACATCGTCGCCTGGTTGGACGCCGGGGTCAGTCGATGCGTCGTCGGCAGCATGGCCATCAGGGAACCAGAGTGCGTCAGGGAGTGGATAGATGAATTGGGAGTCGATGCCATTGCTCTCGCACTCGACGCACGCCTGGATGGCGACGGTGTACCTCAACTTACGACAGAAGGCTGGACTGCTAACTCAAATGTCTCCCTGTGGCAATGCCTTGAGACTTACGGTTCCGACAATCGCTTTCACGTGCTGTGTACCGACGTCGGTCGCGATGGTGCAATGACCGGACCGAATGTCGAATTGTACAAAGAGATTCTGCGACGATTTCCGAGTCTCCGGTTGCAGGCCTCGGGCGGGGTCCGAGACCTCGGCGACCTGAAAGACCTGCGCGCACTCGGTGTCCCGGCGGCAATTGTCGGTCGGGCACTGCTGGACGGTGCAATCAACGAACGGGAGGTGGCGCAATTCCAGCAAAGCGCATAATCCCGTGCCTCGATGTCCGTGATGGCGTTGTCGTCAAAGGCGTACAGTTTCGTTCGCACCGTGTCGTTGGCGATATTCTTGAACTCGCAGAGCGATACTGTAACGAAGGCGCTGACGAACTCGTGTTTTACGACATCACGGCAAGTCCCGATTCACGCAGCGTTGACCGTGGCTGGGTCAGCAAAGTGGCGGCAATTCTCGATATCCCGTTTTGTGTCGCCGGTGGCATTCGCTCGATAAGTGACGCCGAGGATGTTCTAAACAAGGGTGCCGACAAGATCTCGGTTAACACGCCTGCGCTGGTGAGACCCGAGCTTGTGTCCGAATTGGCGCGGCGCTTCGGTTCGCAGTGTGTGGTTGTTGGAATTGACAGTCACGAAGAGAACGGCGACTACAGGGTGCACCAGTTCACCGGTGACATTGCAAAGACCACGGCCACTTCACGCAGAACCGGCGACTGGATTGACGAAGTACTGGATCGCGGTGCCGGAGAGATTGTACTGAACTGCATGAACCGGGATGGCGTTCGCCAGGGGTATGACATCGCACAACTCCTAACCATACGGCAGGGATGCACTGTACCCCTGATTGCATCGGGTGGAGCTGGAGACATGCAGCACTTTGCAGACGTATTCCAGAAGGCCTCCGTAGACGGCACGCTGGCCGCCAGCGTATTTCACTGCGCCGAGATCAATATACTCAAGCTGAAGCAGTATCTTGCGGCCCGATCGGTCCGCATACGACCCTGAGGACAAAACGTGAATGCTTCTGAAACGGCGTTTCTGCAAGAACTGGAAGAAATTATTCACCACCGGTTGAATAGCCCGGGCGATGACAGCTACACCGCGAGCCTGATCGCTGCAGGCTCCCGCCGGATTGCGCAAAAAGTTGGCGAAGAAGGTGTGGAGCTCGCGTTAGCTGCTGCTGCAGGTGACAAAAGAGAAATCATCGACGAGGCATCCGATCTCGTCTATCACGTCCTGGTGTTGCTGGCCGATCAGGATTTGCGGCTCAAGGATGTGTGCGATTGCCTCAAGGCGCGCCACGATAGCCAGCAGCCCCGGTCAGGCTGAAGACAACGCCATCGCCTTCGCATAACCAGTTCGGCTGAGACAACGGTCTGCATAGGCATCCAGGTTGCGCGAGTCAGGCAGCATCTTGAACATGCGCAGGAAGACGACGCTCGAACCCAGCATGACATCAGCGGCGGAGAAGTTATCGCCGAGTATCCAGTCCTTCCCTTCCAGGCCATCGTCAAACGTCTGGATCATGGTCTCAAAATCACCCCAACCGCTGCGGTGCTTGTTAGCCGGTATATCGTGAAATTTCTCGGACATCGCGGGTTCAATGACCGCCGGTGTGTACATGATCCAGTACAGAAACTTGCCGCGATCCGCCGAGTCAACAGCCGGTGCCAGCTGACCGGCGTTATAGCGGTCCGCGATGTACAGGCAAATAGCAGCGGACTCCGCCATTTTCACGTCACCGTCGACTATGGCGGGAACCTTGCCCATCGGACTGGCAGCGAGGAATTCCTGGCTATCACTGCGTTTCTCTGCATGAATATCGACACACACTGTTTCATAGCGGATGCCGGATTCCTCCAGCATCCAGAACACACGTGTCGACCGGGTCTGGGGCGCCCAGAATAATTTCATATGACAATCTCCCTGGCGGCTTCACGTAAATTGTACTGTGAACTCATTGCGTAACCGTAAGCGCCGGCATTTGCGATCAGAATGACGTCGCCCTCTTCGGTTGGCGGCAGCAGTCGATCGCTGCCCAGCCGATCACCGGTCTCACATATCGGTCCCACGACAGTAACCGTCTCGCTCGCGGCCTGGTCAGCACGCGTGAGATTGACGATCTCATGATAAGAGCCGTAAAGCGCCGGGCGAATGAGGGAATTCATACCCGTCCCCACGCCGACGTATCGCATCTCGCCTTTGCCCTTGATCTGGGTGCAGCGCGTCAACAACACGCCGGCACGAGCAACCAAATAGCGGCCCGGCTCAAGCCACAATTCGAATTGCGGATAAGCCAGCTTGATTTCGGCGAGCATGCTGAGCATACTCTCGAGCATGAGCCGTTTGTCACCGGGTTTCTCAGGCACCCCGATACCGCCGCCGAGATCAATAGCACGCACTTGCGGGAACTGTTCGGCGACCAGCACCAGCTCTCCGGCTATGCTTCGCCAATTGTTCGGAT
This sequence comes from Proteobacteria bacterium UBA1847, assembly GCA_002338605.1. Lineage (GTDB taxonomy): Bacteria > Pseudomonadota > Gammaproteobacteria > Steroidobacterales > Woeseiaceae > UBA1847. The sequence continues at coordinate 3,175 of DDIP01000415.1, forward strand.
CGAGGATGCCACTGCCGCTGTGAGCATGAATACCAACGACTTCAGCGCCGGCTGCCATGACGAGTTTTTTCAACTCCTCGATTTCGAATCGTGGCACGCCGAACTTGGAATGCACTCCCGCTGTTTTTACGTGCTCGTGGTGGCCGCGCCCCTGCCCCGGATCCACTCGCACAAACAAAGACTGGCCTTTGAATATCTCCGGCCATGCCTGTAACGGGTAGAGGTTATCGAGAGTAAGCTGCAGTCCTTTGTCAATCGCCCATTCGTATTCGTCACGTGGTGCGAAATTCGGCGTGAACAAGATCCGACCCAAGTCAATGCCAGGAATGTTCGCCTCGAGCCATTCGATCTCGCCAGGAGATACGCATTCGAAATCGACGTCCTCCTTGGCCAGCGTACGCAGCAATTCCGGATTAAAGTTTGCCTTGACGGCATACAGGATGCGGCTGACGTTCTTGAGATTTTTCAGGCTGCGCGCAGCATCCACCACGCTTTGCCTGTCGTAGACATAGGCATTCAATTGCTTGTCTGCCAGAGCAATGAGTTCATCGCGTTTCCGCATCCACCAGGCGTCAGCCTTCTGGACCGCGATTTCCTCTCCGGCGAACAGTCGCTCCCAGCTGCGGCCAAAAACCGTCGACGCGCCGGTCTTTCGAATGAGCGTTGCATGCAGTTTGCTGACCAGCCGCGGCCCCTGTTGCCGGTCGACTACAAAACTCAGATTCAGGTCGTTTGCCGATTGCGACATCAGGTGGATACGTTCTTCTTCGAACACCTCCAATGCCGGTGCAAGCCGCGGAAGGATGGTACGAATCTTGCGGCCAACCAGGCTGACCGCCGAGCAGTCGTTGATAATTCGGACACGACAAAGTTTTTCCAGGTCACTAACAAGCGACTCTTCGACGTCGTCCGACAACATGCCATCCGCTGTATCGATCGATACGGTAACGTTAGTCTCCGAGGTTGAAACGAGGTCGACTGAAACCCTATTGTCACTGAAGGCGGCAAAGGCCCTGGCGAGGAATCCAACCTCGTGCCACATGCCGACTGTGTCCATCGACACCAGGGTCAGGCCATTGCGAATACAGATGCCCTTGACTTGTGGCTTTGTTTCTTCCGTTACCGACGAGATCACGGTGCCCCCGATATCGGGTGAACTGCTACTTCGAACGAACAGCGGGATGCCAAACTCGCGTACCGGGGTCAGGCAGCGAGGATGCAGAACCTTGCTGCCGGCGGACGCCAGTTCCTGCGCCTCATCGTAATGCAGCGCAACCAACAGTCGTGCCGATGGGACCACCTTGGGATCAGCTGAAAACATACCCGGCACATCCGTCCAGATCTCGAGTCGGCGTGCCTGCAGTTTGGCCGCAAAGTACGACGCAGACGTATCGGAACCGCCCCGCCCCAGAAGGACGGTTTCACCGTTCTTGTTTCGGGCGATAAACCCCTGCGTAAGAATAATTTTGTCTTGCGCCTCAAGGTTCGATTGCAATTGTGAATCCGGCGCAAAATCACAGGTCGCCGCCAGATAGGATGTACTCGTCTGCTGATTGCTGCGCGACCGACTGGTCAACAGGTCACGTGCGTCGAGCCACTGCACCGGAAGGCCCTGAGACAACAGGTATTCAGTGCCTAGCCGTGTGGCCATCAGCTCGCCCAGCGCCATGATACGGACGCGCACTCGAACGCTGACCTCACGAACCAGTCGTATGCCTGCAATCAGTTGCTCGAGTTCGCGCAGTGTTGAATCGAGTAATGCACGCCCGTCCAGGCCGAGCGCCGCCGCCAGTTCATAGTGTTGCGCTCGAATGCCGTCCAGCACTTCCGAGGGAACGTCGGTTGCCGCCTCATCCAGCAGGTTTTCCAGGGCATTCGAGACCCCGTATAGCGCGGAATGCACAACCAGCGGTTTCAGTCCCTCGTCAATCCTGCGGCGTAGCAATGCAGCGATGCGTGCCCAGTTTTCGGCATTGGAAACGCTGGTCCCGCCAAACTTCATCACGACCCAGGGAGACCGGGCGATTGCATCCGGAGCGCCCAGTGTACGGCTGTCTTCAAAACTCGCTTCGATCAAGGTCGAACTCATCGGCTTACCCAATCAGACCGGCAAAAAAAAACCCGCGAGGAGTTGCCCGGCGGGTTTGTTGGCTCTGTCCAGGCTTTTCTAGCCGGTACAACCGCCACTCGCACCCACGCACCTCTGGCGCGCCATGTCTTTTATGTGTTTTTTCACATCGGCCATACCGATGCGCTGGCACAATACGTGGGTGTCGTAAAAAATCATCGCCGCAGTTAAGCGAACATGGAACGAAAGGTCAAGCTCCATCTTTGAGCTCGTCGTTCCATGCATCGGGAATTGTCACGGCACCTTCGGATGCTGAGGAAACCGCGCTGCGGTACTTTGCCAACGCGCCCTTTGTTACTTCTGAAACGGGTCGAGTCCATTGACTGCGCCGTGCTGCCATCACGTCGTCGGCGACGTCAACACTGATTTCCTTGTTTTCAGCATCGATACGGATTAGGTCGCCTTCTTCGAGCAGTGCAATCGGGCCACCGACAGCTGCTTCCGGTGTCACGTGCCCGACGACAAAGCCGTGACTACCTCCCGAAAACCGCCCGTCGGTAATCAATGCGACATCGGCACCGAGGCCGCGCCCCATGATGGCGCCCGTCGGACTCAGCATTTCCCGCATCCCTGGACCGCCTTTGGGCCCCTCGTAGCGTATAACGATGACATCGCCCGCCCTGATCTTGTTATCAAGGATTGCCTGAAGGGCCGACTCCTCCGAATGAAAGATTCTTGCCGAACCTTCGAAGTAAAGCCCCTCCTTGCCGCTGATTTTCGCCACGGCACCTTCGGGCGCCAGATTCCCATAGAGGATCGCCAGGTGACTATCCGGTTTTACCGGATTCGAAAAATCCCTGACGATATCCTGTCCGTCCGGGTAATCGGCGACATCCGCAAGGTTCTCCGCAAGTGTCTTGCCGGTCACCGTCATGCAGTCGCCGCGTAACAAGCCCCGATCCAGCATGCGCTTCATCAGCGGTTGAATGCCGCCGATTTCAATGAGCTCCGACATCAGGTACTTGCCACTCGGCTTGACGTCAGCGAGTACCGGGGTTCGTGCGCCAATGCGCGTGAAATCATCGAGCGAGAGATCGACGTCGGCTTCGCGCGCAATGGCAAGTAGATGCAATACAGCATTCGTCGAGCCACCCAATGCGATGACAACGGCGATCGCGTTTTCAAAAGCAGCACGTGTCATGATGTCCAACGGCTTGATATCTTTGCGCAGCAGGTTCACAACGGCTTCGCCGGCGCGCCGGCAATCGGCAATCTTGTCGCTGGAGACTGCTTCCTGAGCCGAGCTGTTCGCGAGGCTCATGCCAAGTGCTTCAATCGCAGACGCCATCGTATTGGCCGTGTACATTCCACCACAGGCTCCGGGGCCCGGTATGGCAGTTTGCTCGATCTCCAGCAGTTCGGCGTCAGAAATTGTGCCGCCGGATTTGGCACCAACCGCTTCGAATACCGAGACAATGTCGCGGCGGTTGACACCGGGTCGAATTGTGCCGCCATAGACAAAA
>DDIP01000090.1:0-10792 GCA_002338605.1 Proteobacteria bacterium UBA1847
GTGGTGGCAGTGGCGACTTCGGCGGCAGCAGCCAGGGTGGTGGTCGTGCACCGAGTCAGGGCGGCGGCAATGCACCGCCACAGCCGGGTCCTGACGATTTCGACGACGACATCCCGTTTTAATTATTACCTAAGACTGTTGTGTGGATAATCATTAGTTAATCTATTGTTATTTATTGATTATTTGAGAAAGTCAGTCATGGGGTAATGTAAAGCGCTTTCGGCCTGATATTGGCTATCTGATACGTCGACTTTGTGTAAATATAGGCAGTGCGTATGCGTTGCGATTACACAGTCAAGTCGTTTGTATTGGACAGCGGTGAGCGATACTGCTTGCTTATAGAATCTCGGACGGGCTTGCCACTTCACTACCCGAACCTCTACGTTACGACGCAGGTAAGGAACCGGTCACTGTCCCATTCGTCAATGGCGGCGGCGCTTGCCGGCATCAAGGTTTTCCTGGATTTCGTGCATTCGCGGGACATCGATCTCAGAGAGCGTTTCGTCAAGAAGCGCTTTCTCACGATGCCAGAGCTCGATGCGCTAAGTGACTATTCCCTGCGCGACTACCGTGCAGATGATTCGTTAGCAAGCAATTCATGCCCCACGGTAGCAAGGTCTACGCAATATCATCGTCTTTCGACGATAGCGAACTATATCGCTTGGCTTGGCGCGACGATTCCATCGGGAAGGCTGGACAGGGTAGCGCGATCCGCATTGGACCAAACGGTTGCGCGGATTAAGGCGCGTCGGCCACGAAATCGTAACCGCGCATCCAGCAGACCTGATCGATCCTTGAGCGCTGACCAAATCGAGGCTGCCCTTGGCTCGCTAGATCCAACGTCTGAGACGAATCCTTTTGTGATCCCCGGTGTGCGCGAGCGCAACTGGGTCATCTTTCTGCTTCTTTATCATTTGGGGCTGCGCAGCGGCGAGCTGCTGGGACTTCGAATTCGAGATGTCGACTTCCAAAAGTGTCAGGTGGTCGTGGCGCGTCGGCCTGACGAGAGAGATGATCCCCGGGTTGATCAACCGCTCGCGAAAACGCTGGACAGGCGATTGCCGATGTCGGCGGGTCTATCGAAGTTGGTCCACAACTACGTAGTCGGTTCGAGACGGGCCTTCTCTGCCGCCAGAAAACACGATTTTCTATTCGTCACTCATGCGAAAGGGGCTTGTCGAGGCCAGCCAATCAGTAGGCAAGGGTTCAACGCACTGTTTCGACGGATTCGCAGCGAGATTCCGTTGCTTGAGAATCTTACGCCGCATCGGCTCCGTCACACTTGGAACAAGCGGTTCAGCGACGAGATAGATGCCATGAGTGAGCCGATAAGCACTCAAGAAGAGGAGAAGATTCGTTCCTATTTGATGGGTTGGCGCGAAGGCTCCGGCACGAGCTCAGTCTACAATCGAAGGCACATCGAGGATAAAGCGCAATTGGCAGCACTCGCACTCCAAAGGCGTATGTGGTCAGATGCATAGCATGACCGATGGCGCCGCAGCCACAGTTGGCGCTGTACCCAAAGAACACGGCGCTCGATTCACCTCTATTGCAGGTTATGAAGTCGAGTTTTCTAGTGACTCTTGGCGCTTAGACAAGACCATATCCCTGAATATCGATTCGGTGGCGAGCCTTCTCGTGCAAGACTCGGCAGCGGGCTTTAAATGTGTTCTGAAGTTCTACGCAGAGAATTTCTCCGCCGCCCATACAAGCAATTGTCATCAGCGATTGCTAAGCATGCTGCGAACACTGGATTGCGGGACAATCACGACAGCCGGTCTAATCAACTACCGATCCAGGTTGCCGAAGAAGCGTCTCTGGTATCTCAGTGTACTAAAGGGATTCCTGAAGCGCTGGCATGAGCTGGGCTATCCGGGCGTCTCTGATGATGTAGTTTGTTTGCTCAATAGCTGGTCGCTCAAAGGTAACAAGAAAGGCGAAGAGGTTAAGAAGCTTGATCCGCGAAATGGACCGCTCAGCGACATTGAGCTTCAAGGACTAAATGACACTGCTATCCGAGCTTTCGAAAAGGACCAGATATCCATCACGGAACTTGCGGCTTGCCTGATCATAAGTTTCACAGGTCGGCGACCAAAGCAGATATCCCACATGAAATTGTGCGACTTGCCGGATTTTGGTGAGTGCCGTTCGGTCCTCAAGATCAGCGTTCCACGTGCCAAGCAAAGCGGTGCCGGCTTTCGAGAAGAAACAAAAGAGTTTGCAATCTCTAGCGAGTTGGCGGCCATTCTAGCAATGCAGGGGTCCGTCGCAGAGCGGCAAATGCAGGGTCTCCTAGGACGTGCGGTCCGCGTTGACGAGCGCGGCTCGATTCCACTTTTTCCTGGCAATTTGACAGGTTTCAAGTCTGTGCAGGATGGCGATATTGAGATGCGACTCGGGACAGATCGTTTTCATTGCCATCCGCAGTTCTTTACAGCAACGTTGAAACGTCTTGTTCAAATTGGGAGACTCAATTCAGAGCGGACCGGACAGCGGCTTCAAATATCGTCGAGACGGCTTCGATACACGATGGGCACACGGGCAGCTAGAGAGGGATTCGGTGAACTGCTCATCGCCGAGTTGTTGGATCACTCCGACACACAGAATGCTGGTGTGTACATCGACAACATTCCGGAACACGTAGAGGCAATTAACAAGGCCGTCGGACAGCAAATGGCAGTCCATGCGCAGGCGTTCGCCGGTGTTCTGGTCGACAGAGAGGAAGATGCGACGCGCGGTTCCGATTTGAGCAGCCGAGTACGGATAGATCAAGAGGGTGTCGGCACTTGCGGAAGCTACGGATTCTGCGGTGCGAAAGTTCCGGTTCCTTGTTATACCTGTATGCATTTTCAGCCATGGGTTGACGGACCGCACGAACGCGTTCTCCAGGCAATGCTGGAAGAGAGGGAGAGCGTACGTGAGGTGACCGGCGATCTACAGATCGCCGCGGTGAACGATCGTTCAATTATCGCGGTCATGGAAGTCGTTCGTAATTGCGAGATCAGAAAGGCTGAGCTGGACAATGGCTGAGTTGTTTCACTTCAAGCCGGCCGGCGAATTAGCTGTCGAACGAAACCTCGCGGAGTTTGTGAAACGCTGCCAAACGGAATTGGTAGTCTTCGGCGAGGAGCTTGTGTGGGCTGATTGGAGGTGGCCAGGCGTAGGTCAATTTGTGAAGGCTGGACTCAATGCGCGATCGGCGAAATCTGAGGACGCGTTCGACGATGAATTTATCGACTTTGCCAAGGCCTATGTCCGATATAAACAGGGACATCATAGAACCAAGGTAGCCTATGAGTTTCTGGCGCTACGGTGCATTGAACCTGCACTAAAAACTGTTACTGGGCGTGCGCGAATCATTGACACTAATGTAGCGACGCTCGATGAGGCTGCGCTACTTGCTAGGGAGCTTTATAAAGGCGGAACAGCGTACAGGGCCGGAAAGGAGCTCCAGCGCCTTGCAGTATTCGTCTCTGAAAATAGGCTCACCTTTTCTGAATTGGGGCAATGGCGATCACCAATTAAGACGAAGGGCTCGGCAGTTCGTACTGGCGAGAAGGCCAAAAAACAGCGCGAAAGAAAGCTACCAAATACGGAGGCAATGAACGCGCTAGCAGAAGTATTTGCAAGCGGCCCAACAGCTCCACGAGATATCTTCACGACCTCTCTATTCGCGATGACGATGTGCGCGCCAGTCCGTCTTTCTGAGTTGCTCGAATTGGAGGAAGACTGCGAGGTGGACGACACCGATAGTGCCGGAAAGCCGTGCTACGGGTGGCGATTTGTGTCGGGGAAGGGCTACGGCGCGAACATCAAGTGGATTCCGACAGAAATGGTCTCGATCGCCAGGACGGCCGTTCAACGTATACGAGAACTCACGAAGCCCGCCAGAAAGTTGGCCGCTTGGATCGAATCGGGTACAGACGAATTCTTCCCACATTCGGAAATGCCTGATACTGAGCCGGGGGCTATACTGAGTGGCCCCGAGATGAATAGGGCGATGCGGACTATGAGTCCGTGCGGCAAACCGAACTATGCCGCTATCCGGCGATACGGCGTTCGTTTTGGTAGGGACCATTACACGCTCGGTGACCTTTGGAAAATTGTCGTTGCCAAACAACCTGATTCATTTCCGTATCTTACATCGGACTCAAATACCAAATTCTCTGGCGGTCTCTTTTCCATGACGCGGAATTTACTCAGTGGTGCGAGGAGAATGACGTCTCTTGTGCTCTGGACGCCAAACGTAAATCACTTTAATCAGGACTTGCGGTCTGCGCCGAATCACAAAGGAGAGATATCCTATGGGTTCTTCCACAGGCACGGGTACAAAGCGTTGAATGGTGATCCTCTCAGGCTGTCCTCACATCAGGCTCGACATCTTCTGAATACGTATGCCCAGCGAGGCGGACTCTCCCAGATAGAGATTGCCAGGTGGTCAGGGAGACTAGATCCAAACCAGAACCGCACCTACAACCACGAATCCGAGTTCGAAATGGTCAAACGAGCCAACGAACTCGATGTGTCTTCAGAGTTTTTCGGTCCCGACATAACGGTTGGGACAAACCAACCGGTTACGTCGCAAGAGATCAATCTCGGTGAGGTGGGTTCCGCGCATATAACAGAATACGGCGTTTGTATTCATGATTACACGATGTCGCCGTGCCAGATGTACAGAGACTGTTTGAGCTGTGAGGAATTGGTTTGCGTCAAGGGAGATCAGGCCAAGCTCGACAGAATAAGGACACGTCGTGTCGCTGTGGAAGAACAGTACCAGCAGTGCATTGAGGCAATTGAGAATGGACTAGCCGGCGCTGATCGCTGGTATGAGCATCATAAGGCGATTCGAAAGAGGATTTCGGAGCTAGTTTCAGTTCTTGAGGATCCTCGTATCGAAGACGGTGCTCTGATTCAACTGAGGGGATCGGTTGTCGTGAGCCCACTAAAGCGTGCGCTGCGTGCGTCAGAGCAATCATTGTCGGGACCTCCTAAGGGCAAGCTGGTCACCGCAAGACGCAAATCTGAGGTGACCTAATGGGCAAGAGGCTGTCTAGGCGAAACATTGATGCAATTGTGCACATGATCGATAACTGGAGCGGCGAAAAGTTAACTTGGCGAGACATCTGCGAAGGATGTCATGAAATTGTCGGAGTCGTTCCCACACGCCAAAGCTTGTCATCGCATAAGCGCATTAAAGAAGCGTACGGCAACAAGAAGCGCCTCTTATTCGATAGCCCTGGTGAGCGGCCACTGCCGTCAAGCCTTCGCTACGCCAGCAACCGCATAGACTTGCTCGAAACAAAGGTAAACAGACTAGAGGAAGAAAACAGGCAGCTCCTACAGCAATTCGCAGTGTGGCAATACAACGCATACAAGCACGGGCTGACAGAATGGCAGTTGAACGAAGAATTACCGAAAATTGATCGTGACAGAACTGAAGATGCTCTCTAGCCGACTCGAGTCGCGAGGTGCGGGGTCAATCCGTGTCTCGGTTTGTGCGGCTAGTCCTCGCATTCGAGCTCGGTTGCACAGCACTCAGGGTCGAGCGGGGATCGTCAATCACGGATTCATGATCGGCCAGAATCGCGTATCAGCGTGGCGCCGAGAGAGCGATGGTGACTAGGCGCGACCTTCGATATTTGCGAGTTCGAATGCTGGGTCGCTGCCAGAATTGCGCAAATATATCTGGTTGAGACGTTCCAAACGGAGAATTTTGCGCCATCTTTGTTCCGAAAACGCTCAAATGTGTCGCAATTTTGCATCACAATTTCGAAGATGCACTTGTTCGTGGCAACCAAAAACTGTAACAGATAGACGCGGCAGATCCGAATTAGATTGAGTCCACATCAAGCGTCTGGCTTTTTGTCAATCACTTGTGTAACCGGCTGGCACAATCCGCAAGCGGAAATAGGCAAACTCGGCGCAAATTGGTGCTACCAGTTTGACAATTTCGCTATTTGACATACCAATTGTTCGAATCAAATATCCGCTAATCGGAGTTCCAAAGAATCGTGGCTGGAGTGCAAACATGAGACCGAATGGCGGATCGCGAATTGCAAAACCTTTGGCGTCACTACTCGTTGTTTCGATGCTCTCGTTGGGAGCTGCGACGGCAAACGCGGGAATGTGGCAAGTAGCGCAAAGCAAGCCTACAGTTGGGTGGGAAAGTTGGACGCAGTTCGATTGGGGCCCTTATGCTACATTCCAAGCCGCCAAAGAAGCAGCGGTTGAATGGTGTAAGACGATTCCAGCTCTTTACGTCGACCCCGAATTACACTGCAAAATCGAATCTGTAACAACGGATATAACTGGCCCAATGTATGGCTATACAGACCCCTATTTCGGCGACGACTATATTCCGAACCCTCGGACGTGGGGCCAGTTCTACCACGGCGTAATTTGGCTTCCAACAGCAAACACAGGATACGTAAGTCGAGTAGCCGTAATTTGGCCGTTGTCGACAACTGACGCGGAATGCGATGCGATAAATGACGGCGACGTCGTGAGCCCTATAGACCACTACGGTTGTATGGACCCGTCCGATGCCTACGCGTTGATGCCACTTCCGCCACCGTCGGACTGTGATAAAAACTCGCCAGTACCACCCATTCCAAATCCGACCAACCCCTGTAACCCAGTCAGCGGCAGTAAAGTTCAACGCGAAGTGGATTTCTTAGAACCTGCTGAAGGCGGTTCTAAATTCACACGAATCTACAATAGCAATGGCCCGTACAAAACCGATTCTAATATGCCTGCTGGCTGGCGCCACACCTATTCTCGAACGATCGACGAGGACCCCGATCGATGGCCTAAAGTAATATTTGCTGTGCCACCGGAAAATCAGCAATCCTCGTTCTATGGTTCCGCCGCTGAGGCATGCACGGATGGCTTTAATGATATGAAAGCGGTCGTGTGGGGCGGGTCCTTATCAAACGCGACACCAACGTTCAAAGGCGGCAATGACTGCGAAATTTCGGAGAACGGTAGTGTTATAGCGTATTTTCCCGTTCGCTCCGGCGGCCTTTTCAAAGATTTCAACGCCCCATCAACGTTGAAGACTGTCATCAGGCCCAACGGCACGAGCGTCAAGTTTGAACTCGACAACGGCACTTGGGTCAATCGTTTGGACAGTACAACGTCATTGGTGGCATCTGGCAGCGACTGGGTTTATACCGACGCCAATGATACTGAGGAAACCTACAATTCCTCGGGCCAGCTCGTGTCGATCACGTATCGAAATGGCCAGACTGAAACGCTCACCTATAACCTGACGTCGGCGCAGGGCGGAGATGATAATTCCGATACGCTGGATAAAGTCACTGGGCCATTTGGGCATACCATTACATTTGCCTACGATGTAAACGGCATCCTAGAGTCAATTACCACGCCCGACGGTACGATCGAATATGCACTCGACTCCAATAATAACCTGGTCTCCGTGACATATCCTGATCTAAGTCTGCGGCAGTATGTCTACGAGGACACCGATCTTCCCAACCACCTGACCGGCATCATCGATGAGAATAACGATCGATATGCAACCTGGGCATACGATGACTCGGGCCGCGCCGTTCTGTCTGAACATGCCGGGGGTCAGGAGGAAGTGCAGATCACGTACAACTCGAACGGCACAACCACCATGACGACGGCGGGCGGTGCGTCATACACATACACGTTCACGACGGAGCAGGGCAACCGTCGCTTGTCCGCTATATCGGGCGACGTGTGCAGCGCGTGTGCCGGCGGCCACGTCAAGAGCCGAGGCTACGATAGCAACGGCTATGTGTCTGAGGAAACCGACTGGAACGATGTCGTGACGAAAACGGCCCGGAACACCCGAGGCCTGGTGGAAACACTCACGGAAGCCTTCGGCGAATCCGAGCAGCGAGTAACAACAACCCAATGGCACTCAAGCCTTAGGATTCCGACGTCAGTGACCACGCCAATCAACACCACGACTTACACGCACGATGCCGATGGCAATGTGCTTACGGCAACGGTTGCTGGCGCCGGATTGTCACGCGTATGGACATTTACGTACAACGCCAACGGACAGGTCCTGACGATCGACGGGCCTCGAACCGATGTCACAGACCTGACGACACTTACTTATTACAGCTGCTCGATTGGCGGCGAGTGCGGTCAGTTGGAATCAATCACCGATGCGTTAGGACACGTAACGGACTTTGACACTTACGACAGCGCCGGTCGACTAACGAAAATGACCGAGCCCAACGGGTTGGAAACCACGTACGCGTACGATGCCAGAGGTCGCATGCTAACGAAGACAGAGACACCGACGGTCGGCTCCGCTCGTGTCACGACCTTAACGTATGACGACCTTGGTCAGGTTAGCACGGTTACCTTGCCCAACAGCATTGTGCTCAACTATACCTACGATGCGGCTCACTACCTGACCTCGATCGAGGACAGTCTCGGCAATTACATCAATTACACTTATGACTCGATGGGCGACCGCACAGATGAGGAGACCTTCGATTCGGGAGACAATCTCGCTCGCGCCATTGAGTGGACCTATGACATCAATCGCCGCGTGGACACCATCGAAAGTGGCGGATTTGTAACAGATCTTGCGTTTGACCCGCTGGGCAATTTAACCAGCGAAACGGACCCGGCTAGCGAAGTAACAGCTCATATTTATGACGCGCTGAATCGCCTCGATTCGACGACAGATGCTCTAAATGGTGTAGCCGAGTTTACGTACGATGCGCATAACAACCTTACTGAGGTTGTGGCTGCGAATGGCGCAACCACTGGCTTCGTTTACGATGCGCTGAATAATCTGACGTCCGAGTCTAGCCCCGATCGCGGTACGACAACGTACACTTACGACAATGCGGGCAATGTTGCCACCACAACCGATGCGCGCAGCGTGACCGTGACGTATACGTACGATGCGCTAAATCGCATCACGTCGGTGAGCTATCCAACATCCTCGGAGAACGTCACTTATACCTACGACCACGCGGCGTCAAACGGTTTGGGTCGACTACGCTTTATTAGTGATCAGAGTGGCACGATCACGTATTCATACGACGAATTCGGCAATATTGCCAGCGATGCGCGGCTCATCGACGGCGTGACTTACACGACCGCGTATGAATACGATGGTGCAAACAACATCACTTCGATCACGTATCCCAGCGGACGAGAAGTAAGCTACGGGCGCAATGGCGCTGGCCAGATAACATCGGCAACAAGCACCATGTCGAGCGTTGCCAAGAATGTGGTAAGCAGCGCCAGCTACGAGCCGTTCGGCCCTGTCGCTGAAATGACCTACGGTAACGGTTTGGACTTTGACTACGAATATGGGTTGGATGGCCGCATTGCCGATATTCTGTCGACTGGCGTTTTTGAAAAAGCCTACAGCTATGATGCGGCGGCCAATATCGCTGAAATTGAAGACAGTATCGATACGGGGAAGACACAGGATTTTACGTATGATGAACTTCGGCGCCTAAGTGATGAGTCGCCACTCGTGGGCGACTACGCGCCCAAAGTTTTGGCGCACAACCCTGTTGCTTACTGGCGCCTGGGTGAAACGAGCGGGTCGACAGCCTACGATTCCAGTGGCAATGGTTATGATTTGCCCTACGTGGACACGTATACGTTGGGCGAGCCGAGCTTGACTGGTGATAGCGATAAGTCGCTGCGAATTCCGACACAAGGTTCGGGGTACGCGGGGACGGTTGTGCTCACCGGCGTGTCAGTAAAGGCCCTTGAAACGTGGTTCCAAACGGATTCGACAGCCAACTATCGTGAAATTGTTACACTTCAAAGCACAAATTCAAGCGTTAGCGTGAAGATCCTGCACCACAAATCAAACGGCTACGTTTGGGTTACGGGCGGGCAATACGGCGGCGGCGTAGTCAGTTCCGATGGGCCGGTCACATCAAACGAACCCCACCATGTAGCGGTTTGGTATGAGGCCGCCGCCAATAAGACGTATCTGATGATTGATGGTGTCGTACAGCAAAACACCTATAGCGGCAATGCGTTCAATATTGCGAGCCCAAAAGCTTACATCGCCGCCTTCCAGAATGGTGGTAATCCCTACAAACGCTATCTCGGCTATATAGACGAAGTTGCAGTTTACGACAGCGCAATGACAGCCGCTTCGTTCGCCGACCGATTCACTTCGAGAATCGAGTACACCTACGATGCGAACGGTAACCGTACAGAACGGGACCAAGGGACGGCGTCAACAGTGCTTGCCTATCAATCAAACTCGAACCGATTGTCGACTATCGACAGTGTTTCCGTGCAGCACGACTTGGCAGGCAATCGTACTAGTGACCAGGGCGGCAGCAGAACATTTGCGTACAACGATTCAGGGCGACTGTCCGAGGTATTTGTCAATTCTTCATCGGTTGGTTCGTATGTGCACAATGCGTTGGGCCAACGCACGAAAAAGACCGTGGGCAGTACCGACACCATCTTCATTTTTGACATATTCGGCAACCTTATCGCGGAGCATGACGACCAAGGCATGTTGATTCGGGACTATGTGTGGGTCGATTCCATGCCAGTAGCTCAGATTGAACAGGGTGAGACATTCCACTACTTGCACTTCGATCACCTGAATACGCCGCGGATGGCGTCAAATGACAGTCAATCGATCGTCTGGCGCTGGGACAGCGATGCATTCGGTTCTATGGCGGCGAGTGAAGATCCCGATGGAAACAGTACCAATGTCACAGTAAATTTGCGGTTTCCGGGACAGTATTTTGATGTGGAAACCGGGCTGCATTACAACTACTACCGCACCTAT
>DDIP01000090.1:10902-22508 GCA_002338605.1 Proteobacteria bacterium UBA1847
ACCGCACCTATGACCCGAGTACTGGCAGGTACCTGGAATCTGATCCGATCGGCTTGGTTGCGGGGCTCAACACGTATGCGTACGTCGGAAATATGCCTACGATGTATGTCGATCCTTTGGGTTTGTTCAAGATTGACAACAAGATTTGCGCAGCTCATGCGCTCCTTTGTCGGCAAGTTGACACGTTCAAGGACCGAATAACAGAAGCTCAACGCGAAGCGCTAAAAGAAGTTACCGGTGCGACTGACGAGCAAATCGATTGTGCGTTAGAACCAGGGATGGGTCCGGAGCTTACCTTTGCTGAAATTGACAAGATTACGTCACCTGCGAACTACCGGCCTCTCAAGGAATTGATAACGATGGATTACCGTAAGGCTGGATCGAATAAGTGGAGAAATAGGTACAGATTCAAGGATGGCGGATTTGACAGAATTCTAGGACACGAGTTAGCACATCACCTGGACAACGTCGCAACCGGCAATGCCGACCCTACGCGCGAAGAAGGGAATGAATGGGAGGAACTGGTCTATGAGTAAGTCGATTTTCGGTCTCAGAAGGATAGCGGCCGGAGTGCTGTTGTGCTTGGTCGCGGCTTTGGCATCGGCAGGGGGAACCGGCGCCCAAGTCAGCGTTAGCGTTGACCTTTCTCTTGTGAAAACGTCAGTTATGCCATGCGAGAAGTTGGAGTTCGACGTGACCGTTACCAACATCTCCGATGAATCGGAGGTGATTCTTCCTGCTGCGATAGACGATCCGTACTATTGGCTTCGAATCGAACTCGTCGCTCCGTCTGGAGAGCTTGTCGGTTACGAGGGCCCCGAGTATCAGATCGTCGGCCTTGACGAGACTGTCACTTTGTTTCCAGGACACTATTTCGGCAAACGAATGGCCCTGACTTGCGAGTCTTATGATTATCGGCAACCCGGGACGTACAAGATCAGCGTGACATATGGTCGCGGACCAACGAAACGTAAGTCGCTTCCAAACACCGTGAGGAGCGAAGTGCATGCATTTCGGGTGAGAGACTGAAACTGGATCGAGAAAAGGACCGTTTTCATTACAACTACTTCAGAACCTATGACCAGAGTACGGGGAGGTACCTGGAATTCGATCTGATTGGACCCGGTGGTGGGGTGAATATCTACGGTTACGTTGACAGCATTCCGCTGTCCTCTACAAACCCTCGCGGGCTTGATCCGCTAGCGGCGCCGTCGTGCCGAACGTGCTTCGGCATTTGCAGAGGCCCTCAAACTGCAGAATGTGCAGTAACTACTGTTGGGCTCACTGCTGCATGTGCTAGGAATAAGATATACGACTCATTCGAATTGGGGATTGCCGAATCATTTCTTCGCCCTCTGGAGAATTAGCATCAGATTCGGCGCTTCGGCTCGCCCTCTGTTCGCAGGTGCTTCGGTAGTATTGATGAGCTTGTCGCGTATTGACACAGTCCTGGCCGACCGCCGTCGGTCGCTATGAAACTAGACGAAAGATTGCTCAACAGCGCATAGCGGCCAGTCGATTAAACTACTGTAAAATGACGGCTGCTAACCCAAAACAGCCACGATGACTTAGAGAAATCGAACTTAGCTAGAGGTACATTGCACATGGCTCGACAACGTCGGCAAAGGATAGTCGCAGTAGCTGCCTATTTCATCGTGGCGCTTGTCGCCGTTATGTTCGCGGAGATAGCAGTGCGTATCTTCGTTCCCTATACCGACCTATTCGTCGTTACTGGCCGCATCGCAGGTCGCAATCAGATGGAAGAATGGGCACAAGTCGACGCTTTTTCGGCCTATCGAGCCAAACCAGGACAGTACGGCTCGGGCAGCAAGACCGTCAATCGGCACGGATTTATTTCCACGCCGGACATTGAAACAAAAAAGCCACCGGGCACTGTCCGAATTGTATTTCTTGGAGGCTCTTCGACTGCCGGTAGTGGCCACGATCTTGCCGACGAATTGACGTGGCCGTGGCTGACTTCACAGTTGCTCCGTGAACGAACGGATCGCGACATCGATTTTATCAACGGCGCACTTCCCGGATATACGACATTCGAGTCTTACGGTCGGCTTTGGAGCCGGCTGCGGTTTTTTCAGCCGGATATCATCGTTGTCTACCACGGCTGGAACGATATGTACTACATGGCTGGGACACGAGACATCACCGCGTGGAAGACGCTGCCGGACGGTTCCTGGGGGTTCGAGACAGGCCCCAAAATAGCTATCTACGCTCCTCACTGGAGCGATCACGTATTGCGTTATTCACAGTTGCTTACCAAATTCCGCATTGATCTCACCGCAAGGCAATTAGGTGAGATCGGACTCGATCCTGAGAATGACGGAAAGCTCAATATCGAAAGGCTCGAGGTTTTTCGAACAAACTTGAAACTCATACGTGAAGCCGCCACTGTTATGAATGCAGAGCTGTTTGTCGCGAAGCAAGCCACGCTGATCGTTGCAGACGATCCGATAATTTGTATTTATTCCTGTCGTTACGAGTATCACGGATTCGGTCATGAAGATCATGTCGAGGCTTACAATCGCATCTACGCGATTATCGATGAAGAGATCGATGCGTCTCACGTAATCGACGCTACTGAGATTTCTGGAAGTTTCGAAATGTTCGTCGATCACGTACACCCAACGGAATCCGGCGCCAAGAAGATTGCCGACATCGTTGCAGATGCAATACAACCAAACCTCTAACAAAGGGCTGCCCTATTGGCGGATTTTTGTATGAGGCGAATGCCTGAATGTGGACTCATCCCAATCGCGAGCAGACGGCGGATATAGGTCGAGGATTGCTGGCCAGCTATTACTGGGTCACACTTAACGTGCGTTGGATGATGGTTTGGATCAATCTGCTGAACGACAAGAATCAGTGGAAGAATAGATGCGCGTCCAGAATAGCCGTCCGATAGATGGCCAGACTAGTGGAGTGCATTATGGTTCGATAACGAGGTGTTAGATATTCGATGGCGAGAAACGAATACATTCTGGGCATTTCAGCCTACTACCATGACAGTGCAGCCGCCTTGCTTTGCAACGGCGAAGTGATTGCTGCTGCACAGGAGGAGCGTTTTTCCCGAATAAAGCACGACCCCCGGTTTCCAGGCAGCGCTATTAACTATTGTCTGCAGGAAGCTGGCGTGGGCCTAGGTGATGTCGCACAGATCGTTTTCTATGACAAGCCACTCGTAAAGTTCGAGCGATTGCTGGAAACCTATCTCAGCTACGCTCCAAACGGTTTTCGTTCATTTCTCGCCGCAATGCCCGTTTGGCTAAAGGAAAAACTTTTCCTCAAGGCGACATTGAAACGCGAATTGGCGCTGTCAGCCAGCTGTGATCAAAAGTCGCTACCACCCTTGCTTTTCGCTGAACACCACCATTCGCACGCAGCGTCTGCTTTCTACTTTAGCCCCTTTGAAAGCGCGGCTGTATTGTGTCTTGATGGCGTCGGTGAATGGGCAACGACTTCCGCGTGGCACGGCCAAGGAAACCAACTCCTGCCACTATGGGAAATCGATTTTCCCCACTCCCTGGGCCTGCTGTATTCCGCGTTTACCTACTACACAGGTTTCCGGGTCAATTCGGGTGAGTACAAACTAATGGGGCTCGCACCTTACGGCGAGCCGAAGTACGTTGATCTGATCCTGGGCAATTTGATAGATATCAAGTCCGATGGAACGTTTCGTCTGGACATGCGCTACTTCGAATATTGCACTGGCCTGACCATGACCAATAGTCGATTCAACAGTTTGTTTGACGGTCCGCCGCGGCCACCCGAGAGTCCACTTACACAAAAGGTGATGGATATCGCGGCCTCGATTCAGAAAGTTACTGAAGAAGTGGTCCTCAGGCTTGCGGCCACGATAGCAAAGGAGACCGGCGAGAAGAATCTTTGCCTTGCCGGTGGCGTGGCACTCAATTGCGTTGCGAACGGGCGAATCGAGCGCGAAGGTCCATTCGACCGGCTCTGGATTCAGCCGGCTGCAGGCGACGCCGGCGGTGCTTTAGGGGCCGCGGCAGTTGTCTGGCACGAATACAAGGGACAGCGACGAGTCGTCAACGGCAAAGATCGCATGAAAGGTTCATATCTCGGACCTCGATTTGATGCCGACGAAATTCGCTCACAACTTGATTCTTTCGGCGCTATATACACGGAGATGAACGACGCGAAGCTGTTACCGAGATTAGCTGGCTTACTAAAGGACGAAAAGGTCATCGGCTGGTTCCAGGGTCGGATGGAATTTGGGCCGCGTGCGCTGGGCGGGCGTTCGATTATTGGTGACCCGCGTAGTGCCAATATGCAGTCAGTCATGAACCTAAAGATCAAGTATCGGGAGTCTTTTCGGCCGTTCGCTCCGTCGGTCTTGGCCGAGCGTGTGTCGGATTATTTTGAACAGGAGTCGCCAAGCCCTTACATGTTGATCGTTGCGTCCGTTCAGGAGGCTTTACGAATTGACATCGGTGAGGAGCAGGACCAACTGTTTGGAATCGAGAAGCTAGGTATAAAGCGTTCGGAGCTTCCAGCAATCACGCATGTTGATTATTCGGCGAGAGTTCAAACTGTGCATACGGATACCAATCCACGATATCATTCTCTGATCAAAGCCTTCGACGAATTGACCGGATGTGGTGTGCTCGTTAATACGTCGTTTAACGTTCGTGGTGAGCCAATAGTATGCACTCCGGAAGACGCTTATCGATGCTTCATGCGGACCGAAATGGACTATCTGGTTGTCGAAAACTTTATTTTGGCCAAGGACGAGCAGGCAAACTGGTCACAGGACGATTCCTGGAAAGAAGAGCTGAAGCTTGACTGATGGCTAGAATGGACCACTCAATCCCTGAATTGGACACCAAAGGACTGCGAAACTTCGGTGTAACGACAGGCTTCATGATAGCACTGTTGTTTGGTGTGGCATTTCCATGGTTTCTGGGAATTGACATTCCGCTTTGGCCTTGGGTGATTTTCGCTGTCTTGGCGCTGTTGGGCGTGGTTGTCCCAAACAGTCTTCGCTTCGTGTATTTTGTCTGGATGCGATTCGGCCTATTGATGAGCCGCGTAATGACGCCACTTGTACTTGGAATCGTATTCTTCGGATTGGTCTTGCCCATGGGAATTGTGATGCGCCTGATTCGTCCAGACCCGATGAATCGAAAGCTGGACGACGCCGCAGAAAGCTACCGCGTCAATAGTGTCAAGGCGACGCGTGAAAATCTGGAGAGGCCGTTCTGATGTTGGAGTTCATGCGCGATTTATGGGATTTCATGCGAGAACGTAAGAAGCTTTGGATGGCACCGCTGATCATTGTTATGCTATTGCTCGGCGCGCTGTTTTTTATAGCGCAAGGATCGACGCTTGCGCCATTTATATACACACTTTTCTAGTCGACTGCCTTTTTGCAATGCGATGTCTGGGTGTAACCTGGACGAGTAAGATGTTCGACTTACTCGACAGGGGTTTTGTCTCGATTCAGAGAACTGTTGGATCAAAATCACCTTGGTAGTGTCGCGAGTATGGAGGTCCCCTGGTTAGACGGACACGGCTCCGCGTCCACGACTTTTCTTCTGCTGTGGATGCAAACTAAAGCCTAAAAACTCGAAACGACATGAAGAATGGCCGATCACGGTCGCCGACTAATTTATCGATCGTGCTTTTCGTCGCTACGATAACCACAGCAATATTATTGCGAAGTTGCATGATGCTCTGGAGAGGCCCTTCGAACTCAATTCTTCGTTGCATATTAATCACAGGGTCCATGTTATTCAGAACCAAAAATCCCTGTTTATTGGCAGCGTCATATGCTTTCATAGCTATCTCTAAACTGGAAGCAATTCCCCGTCTGTGGTCCGGCATTTTAGCTCCAATCATCGAGACCAGACGGTAGCGGGATCTGGTTATTAAAACCGCAAAATCATGACGGTCAATTACGGCTCCACCATCAATGCAGCCAATCGGCTGGTTTGAAAGAAGTTGCTGAAGCGAATCTACGAATAGGTTCCCCATCCCTTCATCGTCATACGCGCCGAAAGCGTGTTCCCCTTTCGAGATGAATGTTAAAGCATTTTCTGCGGGGTTCGCGGGTGTGTTGAAATCATCGCTCGACACAACGGCAGGCTAGTTAGTGGCGACAACGACAGGCTGAGTGTCGAAGTCAAATTCTTGAGGGATTTGTTTGTCCGTCCTGCAGTTGTTGGCAACCACGCGAAGAAAAGAGTCACACCGGTTAGCCGGCGGGACGAAACCTGAAATATTCTCTTGCAATTTCGGGCGACATGCATGGGACACGTGGTTCACTGTACCTGCTAGCGACATTGGCTGGTCAAGTCACACACCAATTCTACGTCGGTGAGATCATATTCGGATGCCGCAATACTGGACTCAAGCATTCGTGCACTGTTCGATATAACGTATACATGCGCAAACTGTTTATGGCCACGGCTGTGCAGCTCTACGCCACGATATACAGACTCCAGGATATCGATCTGCCAGATTCCGGTTCCATTCATGTATCCGGGGTTGACGAGCTGAACAGAATAAATCTTAACATCGGGATCTGCGATTGCCGACATGACCTGTGCGAACGAAGAAAAGCAGATGGTCTGGACTCGCTCTTCGGTGTTGTCGAGCCCGGAACGGCAAACGACCTGAAAATAGGGTACGAAAAGAGGAAGCACGACGAAGCTCCAACAAGCCTCAGATCGTCCATCAAAGCCGGGCGGAATGGGTATGGTCGCGTCTGCGAGTGTACAGAACATCAAAGGCTTTGTTCCCCGTCAGTCTTGCGGCATGAGTGTCAGTAACTTCCATTCAGATAGCTTGAGATTTGCATATTCCGACTATAGTCCGTCGACTATGTGTCACACAAGTCAGATGCTTTGGGAGTGGACAAGGCATTGGCAAAGCGATTCGGTAAGGTGCTCGCGAAGTATCGCGATAGGAGTGGAATTACCCAGGCAGCATTGGCACAAATGTGCGATCTAGATCGAACGTACATCTCGTTGTTAGTGCGAGGCCTTCGGCAGCCTAGCTTGAGCACGATATTCCGGTTGGCGAGTGCACCAAGCGTACAGCCGCAAACGCTTGTGGCAGCAACCGCCCAACGCCCTTGACTAAAGGCCGTGATTGCATTCAGTCCGCGGTGACTGGCGCTTAGATCTGGTGTACGATCGCGTCGAGTTCGCGATGCAAACGTAAATAATTTGCGCCGAAACGGCTATTTCTTTACAAAAATCGCCCTATTCATGAACGAAATATACCCTAAGTGCATGAAAGAAAAGATAAACCAGAATATTTACCATTCTCTCATGTACACATAAAATTTTTAGAGAACAGGCTGATGAAGGGGCCGGTCGGGCCCCTTTCAGAGATACGCGTGAGCAAAAAGCTTTACATCAAAACCATGGGCTGCCAGATGAACGAGTACGACTCGGACAAGATGGCGGATGTGCTGCGGGAGTCACACGGCTACGAACTGACGAATTCGCCCGAGAGCGCCGACCTGTTGCTGGTCAATACCTGTTCGATCCGGGAAAAAGCCCAGGAGAAAGTGTTCTCCGAGCTGGGTCGCTGGCGCAAGTTCAAAGACAAGAACCCCGACATCAAAATCGGTGTCGGTGGTTGTGTCGCAAGTCAGGAAGGTGAGGGGATAACCCGGCGTGCGCCGTTTGTGGATGTTGTGTTCGGCCCCCAAACCCTGCATCGCCTGCCGGAGCTGATCGACAGTGCCGAGAGCAAGGGCAGCTCGGTTGTTGATATTTCGTTTCCGGAGATCGAGAAATTCGATTGCCTGCCGGAGCCGCGTGCCGAAGGGCCGACGGCGTTCGTATCGGTGATGGAAGGTTGCAGCAAGTACTGCAGCTTTTGTGTCGTTCCGTACACTCGCGGCGAGGAGATCAGCCGGCCGTTCGATGATGTCATCGCCGAAGTCGCGATGCTGGCCGAGCAGGGTGTCCGTGAGGTCAATTTGCTCGGCCAGAATGTCAATGCCTACCGTGGACCCATGCATGACGGGCAGATTGCGGATCTCGCAACCCTTATTTACTACGTTGCGGCGATTGAGGAAATCGAGCGTATTCGTTTTACGACGTCGCATCCGGTCGAATTCACCGACAGCCTGATCCAGGCCTACGCGGAAGTGCCAAAGCTTGCGAGTTACCTGCACCTGCCGGTTCAGCACGGTTCAGATCGCATTCTTGCCGCGATGAAGCGCGGCCATACCGTTCTCGAGTACAAGCAGAAAATTCGCAAGCTCAAGTTGGCGCGCCCGGGCATTTCCCTGTCGTCCGATTTCATTATCGGATTCCCGGGCGAGACCGATCGCGATTTTGAAGCGCTGATGAACCTGATCAGTGACATCGGCTTCGACCAGTCGTTCAGCTTTATCTACAGCGCCCGCCCCGGAACGCCGGCAGCGAGCCTGGCCGACGACACGCCGATGGAAACCAAGAAACACCGCCTTGCATTGCTGCAGACCCGCATCAACCAGCAGGCACAGGAGATCAGTCGCGGCATGGTCGGCTCCACTCAGCGCGTACTGGTTCAAAAGACCTCAAAGAAGAGCGATGCCCAGGTGTCGGGTCGCACCGAAAACAATCGTTGGGTGAATTTCGACGGCGATGCCGGTTTGATCGGGCAATTCGTCGATGTCGTAATAACCGAAGCGTTGCCCAATTCATTGCGCGGGCGACTTGCACGCAGTCAAACCGCGGCGTAATCTCCGAAGGCAATGGTCTATTGCCCTGATAGATTTCTCGTTACTGTCTCGACAGGACATAACGCTGCCGCTGTCGTCCCGACAGGCGGCTTCTTCTGCAGAGGTTTTAAATACCGATTTTGAATGCTGTTCAAATTTCTCGGGACGTTGTTCTCGAGCCAGCTGACAACAAGCGCCTGGCTAATCTTTGCGGCCAGTTTGACGAACACTTACGACAGATAGAACGCCGTCTCGGCGTCGAGATCGCGAGTCGCGGTAATCGTTTTCGCGTGACCGGACGCCCGGGCGCTGCGGAAGTCGGCGGTGATGTCTTGTTGTCGCTGTTTGAAATGACAAATGACGAACGACTCGATCCCGAGCGTGTACACATGTTGTTGCAGGAGTCATTTATGGATGATGCCGAGGTTGTGACCGGTGCCGATGTGCCCGAAGTCGCGAACGACGATGTTGTCACTATCCAGACCCGGCGCAAGCTGATTCGGCCACGCGGCGCGAATCAGACCGCCTACATGCGACGCATACGTGATCATGATCTGGCTTTTGGCATTGGACCTGCGGGTACCGGGAAGACCTACCTTGCGGTGGCGAGCGCAGTGGATGCTCTTGAGTCCGAGCAGGTTCGTCGCATCGTGCTGGTTCGACCTGCAGTTGAGGCGGGTGAGCGCCTGGGATTTTTGCCCGGTGACCTGTCGCAAAAAGTCGATCCCTACCTCCGGCCGATGTACGACGCGCTGTATGACATGATTGGTGCCGAACGCGTCACGCAATTGATCGAACGTAATGTCATCGAGGTTGCACCACTGGCATTCATGCGCGGTCGCTCGTTAAATGAATCGGTGGTGATCCTGGACGAAGCACAGAACACCAGTATCGAACAGATGAAGATGTTCCTGACTCGTATCGGCTTTGGGTCTCGCGCCGTGGTTACCGGCGATATCACACAAATCGACTTGCCGTCGGGCCAGACATCCGGGCTCAGGAACGCGGCGGACGTTCTCAAGGAGGTGAAGGGGGTTTCATTTACCTACTTCACGCCGAAAGACGTTGTCCGTCACGAACTTGTGCAGCGCATTGTCGAGGCTTATGAAAAAAATGAACGTTCAGGTTGACGTTCAGCAGGCGGCCGTCGACACTTCAGCTCTCTCCTCCAGTGACATCACAACCTGGATTACGCGCGTGATCGCTGCGACTGGTCGCAGCACGGGTGGTGAATTGTCGGTCCGCATTGTCGATGCCGATGAAATGCGTCGCCTGAACCGCGAGTTCCGTGGCAAGGACAATCCGACCAATGTCCTGTCGTTTCCCGCGGGTGACATCGACGGCTTGCCGGACGGCGCGATGCGGCCGCTCGGTGACCTGGTGGTCTGTGCCAGCGTCGTCAGGGATGAGGCGATGGCACAGGGCAAAGTCATTGAAGACCACTGGGCGCATATGATCGTCCATGGCACCTTGCACCTGCTGGGTTTCGACCACGACAATGACAGCGAGGCTGCCGACATGGAAGGCAGGGAAATTGAGATATTGCTCACACACGGGGTCGCGAACCCCTATGGAGAGTCTCCCCGGGAGACCTGATACAATTTGGCTACTATGACCGAAAAACCCCCAAGTACCAGCGGCCCAGGTACACCCGGACTGGTTGCGCGCGTGATGCGAGCGATTAAGGGCGAACCTTGGAGCCGCGACGAAATTCAAACCTTTATCAAGACCGACGTTGAGCTGGATGCCGAGGAGAAAAGCATGCTCTCCGGTGTGCTGGAGGTGTCCGAGACACAGGCGCGTGATGTGATGGTGCCACGCTCGCAAATGGTCGTTATCGATATTGAAAAGGACTTTGACGAGATGCTGAAGCTGATCGTCGAGTCCGGCCATTCCCGGTTTCCGGTGATCGGCGAGGATCGCGACGAGGTACTCGGTATTCTGCTGGCCAAGGACCTGCTTCGTTATTACGGCAGTGACGAGGCAAAAGATCTGACGATTCGTGAGTTGTTGCGAGAGGTCGCCGTGATACCGGAATCCAAACGACTGAATGCTCTGTTGAAGGAATTCCGTGCGAGTCACAACCACATGGCAATCGTCGTCGATGAGTATGGCGGTGTTGCCGGCTTGCTGACAATTGAAGACGTGCTTGAGGAAATCGTCGGCGAAATTGACGACGAGCACGATCAGGAAGGTGCCACATGTATCCGTGCCGACGCGGATCGCAATGGCAGGCCCTGTTTCACTGTTCGCGCATTGACACGCATCGAAGACTTCAACGACTACTTCGATAGTGAGCTGGACGATGAAGAATACGACACGATCGGTGGTTTGGTCATGGGTGCGCTGGGACGCCTGCCGCGCCGCGGCGAGCGAGTCGAAATCGGCGGTTTCGAGTTTTCTGTAATCAAAGCTGACGAACGACGAATCGACACGCTCCAAGTGCAGCACGTAGCAGGGTAGGAATCTTGGCAAACCGAAAAAACCAGCACTACCTGTACACTATTGCGGCCGATCAGCCAAGAATCAGTCGGCTGGTTGCATTCCTGATTGGCGCAGCAACCACGCTG
Organism: Proteobacteria bacterium UBA1847; assembly: GCA_002338605.1. Classification (GTDB taxonomy): domain Bacteria; phylum Pseudomonadota; class Gammaproteobacteria; order Steroidobacterales; family Woeseiaceae; genus UBA1847. The sequence goes on from DDIP01000090.1 coordinate 22,174, forward strand.
GTGTTCGCACCGGCCCAGTGGTCAATTCTTGCGCCGCTGTTGATGTTGCCATTGCTGTTTCTCAGCCTGACCCTGTCACCGAGGGATGCGGGCGCCCATTACTTCTGGTTTGGCTTTGGCCTGTTCCTGACCGGGACGTACTGGATTTACATCTCGGTTCATGTTTTCGGCAACGCGGCCCTGTGGATTGCGATGCTGCTGATGGTCGGTCTGTCACTGATCATGGCGATGTTCCTCTGGATTGCCGGGTGGGCAACGGGACGGCTCTGCCGGGGTGAGCCCTGGCAGCTGTTGTTCGTCGGTCCGGCGGTCTGGGTGCTGGTTGAGTGGATGCG
>DDIP01000257.1:0-9534 GCA_002338605.1 Proteobacteria bacterium UBA1847
GGTGGCTACGAGAATACACAAAGCATTCGCAAGCGATCGGTCATTGTCGATATCGAGAAAGGCCGAAGCTAGAATCGATCCCGCAACAAAAAAAGGCGCGCAATCTGCATTGCGCGCCTTTGATTTCGCTCTCGCCGAACTAGCGTTCGACGATTCCCAGCACGACTCGACGATTTTGCGCCTTGCCCGTTGCTGTTGTGTTATCGGCGATTGGCTGCGACTCACCGTAACCACGAACCGTCATGCGATCCGGTGATACACCTCGTGCGACAAGGTAGTCGTGCACGGTTGCAGCGCGTCGTGCTGACAGACTCTCGTTGTATTCCGCAGCGCCGTCGCTATCCGTGTGGCCCTGAACTTCGACGCGAATCGACGGATTCTTGCGCAATGTAGCAGCAGCATCATTGAGCACGCCTTCGGCACCTGGCAGCAGGCGATCGGAATTCGACTCAAAGTTAACGCCCGGCAACTTGATCTCATCCTTGATCTCGCAGCCCTTGACATCGACCTGGGCGCCGGCACGCGAGTTCGGGCATTCGTCAAGGCGATCAACGACACCGTCTTTGTCACCATCGAGCTCACAACCGTCCGCGTCGACCTTGGCGCCGCGCGGCGTACCCGGGCACTTGTCCTTGTCGTCACTGACGCCGTCTCCGTCACTGTCAACGGCACAGCCGTCCGCGTCTACGCGAACACCCGCCGGTGTACCGGGGCACTTGTCCTTCGAATCTTTAACACCGTCACGGTCGCTGTCGAGCTCGCAACCGGACGCATCGACCGACGCACCTGCAGGCGTGTTCGGGCAGCGGTCAATACCGTCGTGGACGCCGTCACCATCGGAATCGACAAACTTCGGCGTCGCGGCACCAAACGGCAGATGCACACCGACGCTGAACAGGTTGTCCTTGAAATCGCCCGGTGCCGAGTCAATGTCTTGGCGGACACGCCATTCAGCGCGGAGCGCAACGTTCGACGAAAACAGATCCATCAGGAATCCGGCACCGCCGGCGATTGCCTCGCTATTAAAATCGTTACTGCCGTTCACATCGGTATATACCTTGCTGGCGCCAACGAACAGATAGGGGCTGAACGATTCGGACCGCCGGAAGACTCGCTGTAGATCGACACCGATCGTCGTTATCGACTGATGGCCGCTGCCACTCGGCACGCCCGAGTCGGCTTCGGCCGCAGAATATAGCGCTTCAATATTCCAGGCTTCGTTCAGCGCATAGCCAAATCCGAATTGACCACCGTTAATTCCGTCCTCAACGCCCCGGTTCTTGTCGTCATCCATGTACGAACCCATTGCCGAGAAGTAGCCTTGTTTGGCTTCCGCATCGGCAAGCGCATTCCCGGCACCAAGACCGGCGAGCAACGTGCTCACCAGTACGAATATCATTTTTCTCATTTAACCGCTCCAGCAGAAATCTGCAATTTTTGGGGTGAATATTCAGGCGATTCTAGCATCAACGCTTGCGGAATCCATATTTTGCATGCGCTCAGCTATTTGCCGGCGCACCTGATTTGTCGCTTCTTCCTTGACGGGCCCGTAACCGCGAATGTTCATGAAAAGACCGAACAACTCGGTCGCCTCCGAAATCGTCCCCGCGGTCAAATTCGGCAAAAGCCTGTCCAGCAGGCCCTCAAACTCAACGATCAGTTCCCGCTCCAGGCGTCGATCGGCGCTACGGCCAAAAATATCGAATACGCCGCCTCTGAGGCCCCTCAAGCGGGACAGGATGCGAAATACCGGCAGCATCCACGAGCCGAACCGGGTCTTCTGCGGGCGACCTCGAGCATCGGTACCTGAATTGAAGATGGGTGGCGCCAGGTGGAACCGGAGTTTCGCCCCGGGTCCGAACTCGCGATGAATCGACTCGAGAAAGTCCTGTTGCGTGTGCAGGCGAGCAACCTCGTACTCGTCCTTGTAGCTCAGCAGCTTGAAGTAGACTTTCGCCACGATCTGCGCGAAGTCGCCGTTGCCGCCAAGTGCTTCTTCGGTCTCTCGGGCACGCGAGACCAGGGTCTCGAATCGCTGCGCGAGCGCCTCGTTCTGGTAGCCCACCAGGAAACCGCGTCGACGCGCAATGCATTGGTCCAGTGACTCGGACGAGAAGTCTTCGCGATTGAACGCTGCTTCGATCTGCTCCGGATCGACGGCCGCCTTGCGGCCCCAGGTGAACGCGAGCTTGTTGTTCTCAACGGCGACATTGTTGAGTTCGATCGCACGCATTAACGCGTGCAATGAGACAGGCACGAGCCCGCGCTGCCACGCGAAACCGAGCAACAGGACATTGGCGTAAATCGTGTCGCCCATCACGGCGGCAGCGAGCGTGTTCGCATCAAGCGTAGACAGGTTTTCCGGCCCAACCGCCGTGCCGATGGCCTCGAGCCTGTCATTCGCTCTCAGGTTTGCATCGCGATGGGCAACAAAATCAGCGGTCATCATTTCGGCACTGTTCACGACCGCGCGTGTATGGTTTGTGCTGTAGGTCAGGGATGCTTTTCGCGATGAACTGACCACCAGGTCGCAGCCGATCAGTGCATCCAGGCGCGCCGGCTCAATTCGAACCTGGTTGATCGCGGCCGGGTTTGGTGCGATGCGAATATAGCTCAGTACTGGACCGAACTTCTGCGCGAAGCCCATAAAATCCAGCACGCTTGAGCCCTTGCCTTCAAGGTGAGCTGCCATTGTAATCAGTGCGCCGACCGTAATAACACCGGTTCCACCGACGCCGGTGACGAGCAGGTCGAAGCAGGACCCGGTTGATGGCAAGTCTGGCATTGGCAGTGATTCATCCGTAGCACTCATCGCCGGGCTCGCCGGGTTCAATCCCGCCTGTCGCGATAGGTTGCCTTCGATAGTGACAAAGCTCGGGCAAAATCCGTTGATGCAGGAAAAATCCTTGTTGCAGTTGTTCTGGTCGATCTGGCGCTTGCGGCCGAACGGCGTTTCTTTCGGTATGACAGAAAGGCAGTTGGATTCCACCGAGCAATCGCCGCAGCCCTCACAGACCAGGTCGTTGATCACGACAAATTTCTTCGGGTCCGGCATCAGGCCGCGCTTGCGCCGCCGTCGTTTTTCCGTCGCGCAGGTTTGCGCATAGATGAGGATACTGACGCCCGAAATGTCGCGCAATTCGCGTTGCACAGCGTCCATGTCCCGGCGATGGGAGATGGTCGTCCCCTTTGGGAAGTCGGCAGCATCAAACAGCTCGGGCTCGTCCGAGACCAGCGCAATCCGGTCGACACCTTCGGCACGCACGGCATGCGCGATCGAGTGCAATGACACCGGGCCGTCGACCGGCTGCCCGCCGGTCATCGCGACGGCATCGTTGTACAGAATTTTGAATGTGATGTTGGTGTTTGCAGCGATGGCCTGGCGTATCGCCAGCGACCCGGAGTGGTAGTAAGTGCCGTCGCCGAGATTCTGGAAAATGTGTTTGCCGCCATTGAACTTCGAACGTGCAATCCAGTTGACACCTTCACCACCCATCTGGATCAGTCCGTCGGTGTCACGATCCATCCAGCTGGCCATGAAGTGACAACCGATACCGGCAAGCGCTTTCGAGCCCTCCGGCACTTTCGTCGACGTATTGTGCGGGCAGCCTGAGCAGAAATAGGGGATGCGCGCTGCGCCATCGATCGAAATGACCGCGCCCCGGTCATTGGCCAGTGCACGCGCGCGATCCGTGTATCGATGGCCGCCAAACTCCCGGTCCAGTCGAGCAGCAACGATATCGACCAGCTGCAGTGGTGACAGCTCACCGACCCAGGGCACCAGTCGCTTGCCGTTCTCATCTTCCTTGCCGACCATGCGTTTGGGTTTGCGGCCGGGGTAGTCGTAAAAATATTCCTTGAACTGGCTTTCGATGATGCCGCGTTTCTCCTCGACCACCAGCACCTCATGCTTGTTCTTGACGAACTCCAGCGCGCCGTTCGGCTCAAGTGGCCAGACCATGCCGACTTTATAGATGTCGATACCAACCCGGCGTGCGTGTTGTTCATCGATGCCGAGCAGGCGCAGTGCTTCCATCAGGTCGAGGTGCGCCTTGCCTGTGGTCACAATGCCGAATCGGGCGTTCGCGACGTTATAAATGATTCGGTCGATGGGGTTCGCGGCGGCAAACGCGAGAGTCGCTGCCTTTTTGCTTTCCAGGCGCTCTTCAATTTGCGGGCCCGGAAAATCCGGCCAACGGTAATGCAGGCCACCGGCCGGTATTTTGAAATCGCCGGGTGTGACGAATTGTGGATACGGTGGCAGTTCCACTGACATCGCCGATTCGACGGTCTCCGAGATCGCCTTGAATCCGACCCACATTCCCGAGAATCGCGACAGCGCCAGGCCATAGAGTCCAAACGCCAGGTACTCCGCAACACTTGCCGGATTCAGGTTGGGCATCATGAAAGTCATGAATGCAACATCGCTTTGATGCGGCATCGACGACGAGACACAACCGTGGTCGTCACCCGCCACGACGAGGACACCTCCGTGTGGCGAACTGCCGTAGGCGTTGCCGTGCTTCAGCGCATCGCCGGAGCGATCGACCCCGGGGCCCTTGCCGTACCAGATGCCGAATACGCCATCGACCTCACGATCCGGGTCGGTTTCAACCTGTTGTGACCCCAGCACGGCAGTTGCGGCAAGGTCCTCGTTGACCGCGGGCAAAAATTCGATATGCGCTTCGTCGAGGAACGATCTGGCGCGCCACAACTCCTGATCGAGTGCGCCCAGCGGTGAGCCACGATACCCACTAATGAAACCTGCGGTATTCAACCCGGCTGCCCGGTCCATCGTGCGTTGCATCAGCGGGATTCGGACCAGCGCTTGTGTACCGGTCAGGAAGACGCGCCCCGATTCCCGCCGATAGCGGTCGTCGAGTTCATAATTATCCAGCGGGTAGGGTGGCGGTGTTGTCGTGTCGGGCATGGTGATTGTCGGGTCGGGTCCGGTCGATCTCGCAGTGTCGCAGAATCCGGGCGGGTGTTCTTGCCAATCATCTCATGAAGTGGGTAATAATCGAAAAACCATATCAAAATTAGATAAAATACGGCAAAATATTTCACACTTCATGAAACAGGAGCGAGACTGTGCTCTCAGTCAAGGATCGTCGGGTGCTGTCGGCGCTGCAAAATGACAGCCGACTTACGATGCAGGAACTCGCAGAGCGAGTCGGGATGTCGACGTCCGCCTGCTGGCGGCGGGTCAAGGCGCTGGAAAACGACGGTGTCATCAGTCGTTATGCGGTTATCGTTGACGCAAAAAAAGCCGGCTTTGGCCTGTCATCCATGGTGCATATTTCGCTGGCGCGGCACGAACAACAAAACGTGGATAATTTCGTGAGTGAGGTGTCGCGCCATCCCGAAGTCCTCGAGTGTTTTGCAACCAGCGGCGAAGCCGATTTTCACCTGCGAGTCGTCGTCGAGGATATGGACGCCTATAACGCGTTTCTCGATGATTTCATTTTCAAGTTGCCGGGCGTTTCACAGGTGCGGTCGAACATCGTGTTGAAAGAGATCAAGTCCGACACAGCCCTGCCTTTCAAGATCTAGTTGACGGACGCCCACTGCTCGTCGGTTGCTACCATCGTCAGGACATCGTATTGCGCGACGACCTCGTCGTCCTGGTTGGTGACTTCCGCATCCCAGCGAACCTCGCCGTAGCCTGTCGCCGCACGCAGAGTTTTCTGCTTGCAGGCAAGGCGGACTTTGAGCGTATCGCCATAATTCACCGGCTTCGCAAATCGCAGGTCGTCGACGCCGTAGTTCGCGAGCACCGGACCGAAGTCCGGATCGACAAACAAGCCCGCCGCGAATGACACAATCAGGTAACCATGCGCGACACGTCCTTCGAAAAACGGGTTTTTTGCCGCGGCTTCTTCGTCGGTGTGCGCGTAAAAGGTATCGCCGGTAAAGTCTGCAAAGTGCTGAATGTCCTCAAGCGTGACCTTGCGTTCGCGAGTCACGAGGGTGTCGCCAATCTTCAACTGTTCAAAGGTTTTCCTGAAAGGATGCACGCCGGGATCGATCTGGTCCGCACCTTTGATCCAGCGCCGTCCAATCGTCGTCAGTGTTTGCGGCGCGCCCTGTATGGCGGTCCGTTGCATGTAGTGGAGGACACCTCGTACGCCGCCCATTTCCTCGCCGCCGCCGGCACGTCCGGGACCGCCGTGAACCAGGTGCGGCAGCGGCGAACCGTGCCCCGTCGACTCCGCAGCACAATGCCGGTTCAGGACCAGCATGCGACCATGATAAGCCGCCGTGCCGAGGACCAGTTGGCGTGCAACGTCGTCATCGTTAGTGACTATGGATCCCGCGAGACTTCCTTCGCCCAGTCGTGACAGTTCAATGGCCTCATCGATACTGCCGTAGGGCAGCACCGTGCTCACCGGGCCAAACGCTTCAACCGAATGGACGGCGCGTGACGTCAGCGGCTTTTGGCAATGCAGCAAGGTCGGCATGAAAAACGCTCCCCGGGTCGCGTCGGCGTCAATGACGTCAAAATCGCTGGAACCGCCGTAGACCAGGTCGGCCTCTTTGGAAAGCTCCAGGACTCGATCGCGAACTTCGTCCCGCTGCCCCTGGCTCGCCAGGGCACCCATGTCGATGTCCTTGCCGGCAGGATTGCCGATGCGTATTTTTCCGAGCGCACTCGACAGCGCTTCGACCACATCGCCAGCGCTTGCAGCGGGTGCGATGATGCGCCGAATGGCCGTACACTTCTGACCCGCCTTGCTGGTCATCTCGCGTGTGACTTCGCGAATGAAAAGCTCAAACTCAGGCGTCCCCGGAACGGCGTCCGGACCCAGAATTGATGAGTTCAACGAATCCGTTTCCGCCGTAAAGGCAACAGACTGGCTGATAACCCTGGGGTGTTGCTGCAGAAATTCCGCGGTTTTTTTCGACCCGGTGAAGGCGACCGTATCCTGGCAGTCGAGGTGATCAAAGAGGTCACCCACACCGCCACAAATGAGCTGCAGCGCGCCATCCGGCAGCAGGCCGCTGGCATTTATGCGCCTCACCATCAGCTCGGTCAGATACGCCGTGCTCGATGCCGGCTTGACGATCGCGGGGACACCCGCAAGCAAGGTTGGCGCCAGTTTTTCCAGCATTCCCCAGCAAGGGAAATTGAACGCATTGATATGAATCGCTGCGCCAAGCTTTGATGTGAAGATATGTTGTGCCGTGAACGTGCCATTTTTGGAAATTCGTTCAGGTGGACCGTCCAGGTAGACGTGGTCGTTCGGCATCTCTCGCCGACCTTTGCTCGAAAAGACAAACAGTGTCGAAATACCGCCATCGATATCAACCCAGCTATCGGCACGCGTCGCACCCGTCTGAGTTGAAAGTTCGTAGAATTCCTTTTTATGCTCCATCAGGTATTGCGCGAGGGCCTTGAGCATGTCGCCGCGTTCGTGAAAGGTGAGTTTGCGGAGATTGGTGCCGCCGACCGTGCGCGCGTAGTTATGGATATCGCCAAAATCGAGGCCGTTGCTGCTGATACTGGCGACCGGGTCGCCGGTCACTGCGCTGCACAACAGCTTGCCATCGCCGTCGCCGTCGACCCACTGGTCCCGCACCAGGTTTCCAAGTTTGTTTTTCATACAAAAATCGGCCAGATTTGTAAAAATGTGTATCGGATTGTACGGTCACCCGGATCGAAAGCAAGCAGGCCCCTGATGAAGCCAGAAACGGCGTGTCGCCGACTGATAGACGAGTTCAGGTCACGTCCAACCGTTCGGGCGGGGTCACTGATTACTACCGTTTTCGGCGATGCCATCGCACCGCGTGGCGGCAATGTCTGGTTGGGCAGCCTGATTGAGGCGATGTCGCTTTTCGGAATTTCGGAACGCCTGGTCCGAACGTCGGTGTTTCGTCTGGCGAGGGATGGCTGGTTGCAGTCCGAGCAAATCGGTCGGCGGGCCTACTACAGTCTGAGCGACGAAGGGCGTGCAAAGTTTGATCAGGCTACTCATCGTATCTATGGCTCGCCTCTGACGGACTGGGACGGGCAATGGTGTCTCGTGTTGTTATCGGGTCTCGAAACAGCCGCAAAAGAGCGGGTGCGCAAGGAGTGCGGCTGGCTCGGCTTTGGTGCCTTGTCCGCCAATGTGCTGGCGCATCCTGCGCCGGATCTTGCCGACCTTGATATCACGATCCGAAGGCTGGGCATTGCCGGGCAACTGGTCGTCGTCAACGGGCAGACGATCCGCAACGAAGACGGCATGCGGAAGCTTGCGCACAGCAGCTGGAATCTTGCGGATCTCGACGAGCGCTACGGCGAATTCGTGAAAACGTTTCGACCGCTGATGGCGGCCTTGCAGAAGAACCGGGAAATTCCGGAAAAGACGGCATTTGTTGCACGGACGCTGCTTATCCAGGAATACCGAAAAATCATGCTGCGCGATCCTTTGTTACCGCAGGAGTTGCTGCCAGCAGACTGGCAGGGCGCCGCGGCCTTTCAACTGTGCGGCAATCTCTATCGAATGTTGTTTGCAGCTGCGGACCAATACCTGACAGAAACAATGGAAACAGCCGACGGCCCGCTGCCCCTGCCGGCGGCAGGTTTCATGCAGCGCTTTGGTGGATTACATACCGACCCGGGGAGACAAGTCAGCAATGGATGACCTCGAGCTTGCGCGCCTGTGCGGCGAGCACATGTGGACCCGGGACAAGGCGTCCCGGACATTCGGAATTGAGATTGACATTCCACGCGCTGGCGAAGCGATTGCCGTGATGGCGGTTCGTGACAATATGGTGAACAGTTTTGATGTGTGCCATGGCGGGATACTGGTTGCGTTGGCCGACACAGCCTTCGCTTTTGCCTGCAACGCCCGCAATGAGATCAGCGTGGCTGCATCGGTGCAGGCCGAATTCCTGCGGCCAGCGCGCCGCGGCGATGTGCTGACCGCCAAGTCGGTAGAAGAGCACCGCGGCCGCAAATCAGGGTATTACACGGTCGAGATTCGAAACCAGGACGACGAGTTGGTCACGCTGTTCCGTGGTCGCTCAGTTGCAACAGGCAGGCCGCTGCTGCCGCCGACGAAGTGATACATATGACATTGAAAACCTGAAACAAGCGTGACACATTAACGATACACACAGCGGAGCCAAGAGCATGTACACACAAGGCCTGGATCAGGCGGGCAAAGATCAGCACATCGCCGCGGAGACGGAGGAAATGCAGAGCGCGTTTCAGCGGCGCGTTGATGCCGAGGAGAAAATAGAGGCCAAGGACTGGATGCCTGAAGCCTATCGGAAGACGTTGATCCGGCAGATATCCCAACACGCGCATTCCGAAATCATTGGCATGCAGCCGGAGGGCAACTGGCTGACGCGGGCACCGTCGCTCAAGCGCAAGGCGATTCTGCTTGCCAAAGTCCAGGACGAGGCAGGTCATGGCTTGTATCTCTACTCAGCGGCAGAAACGCTCGGTGTCTCTCGTGACCAGATGGTCGCGGACCTTTTGAGTGGGAAGGCGAAATACTCCAGTATTTTCAACTACCCGACGCTGACCTGGGCGGATATCGGTGC
>DDIP01000257.1:9629-9838 GCA_002338605.1 Proteobacteria bacterium UBA1847
TGACCTGGGCGGATATCGGTGCTATCGGATGGCTGGTCGATGGCGCAGCCATCATGAACCAGATTCCGCTGTGCCGGTGCTCCTATGGACCCTACGCCCGGGCGATGGTCCGTGTCTGCAAGGAAGAAAGTTTTCACCAGCGGCAGGGCTTCGACATCATGAATGCACTGTGCCGTGGCACGGCATCGCAAAAGGCCATGGCGCAGGAC
>DDIP01000278.1:0-428 GCA_002338605.1 Proteobacteria bacterium UBA1847
GGATGCCGGACCGCCGATTGGCAAGCCGATTCGTATTGAGTTTTCATCACGCTTTCCTGAAGCCCTGGATCAAGCGGTCGCGGAAGTCCGTGACCTGATGGAAAACACGAACGGCATCCTGAATATCGAGGACAGTCGTCCGCTGCCCGGAATCGAGTGGCAGATCAAGGTTGATCGTGCTGAGGCGGCGCGCTTCGGTGCGGATGTTTCGCTGGTCGGGGCGATGGTGCAACTCGTTACCAACGGCATCAAAATTGGCGAGTATCGCCCGGATGACAGCGACGATGAAATTGACATCCGTGTTCGCTACCCGGAAAGCAGCCGCAGCTTGTCGCAGATCGATGATCTTCGCATTCCGTCGGACAATGGCCTGGTACCGATCAGTACATTCGTCAAGCGCGTGCCGGCCCAAAAGGTCAGCAATATTC
>DDIP01000278.1:500-17178 GCA_002338605.1 Proteobacteria bacterium UBA1847
GTTAGCCAGCGCGTTGCCTGCCCAAAAGGTCAGCAATATTCGTCGCATCGACATGCGCCGTACGATGTCGATCGACGCCGATGTCGACGCAGGCTTCCTGGTCAATGACCTGGTCATCGAGCTTCGCAGCGCATTGCCGAACCTCGATATAGACCCCCGCGTCAGCATGGTCTTCGGCGGCAGCACAAAAGACCAGGAAGAAGACCAGGCGTTCCTGGCCCGCGCGATGCTAATGGCGCTGGCGATCATGGCCATTATCCTGGTGACGCAGTTCAACAGTATCTACCAGGCGGGGCTGATCCTGACCGCAGTGCTGTTCTCGACCGGTGGCGTGCTCCTCGGTCACCTGATCATGGGCAAGCCGTTTGGCGTCATCATGAGCAGCGTTGGCGTCATCACGCTCGCGGGTATCGTCGTGAACAACAATATTGTGTTCATCGATACGTTCAATGTGCTGCGCGCGCGCGGCGAACAGGCCTTTGACGCAATATTGAGAACCTGTGCGATTCGACTGCGGCCGGTCATGCTGACGACCGTTACGACGATCGTCGGGCTGATGCCGATGGTGCTCGGCGTTAACATCAACCTGATCGAGCGGCATGTGTCCGTTGGCGCGCCAAGCTCGCAATGGTGGACGCAACTGGCTTCGTCGGTCGCTGGCGGCCTTGCATTTGCTACGGTCCTGACACTGCTGTTGACGCCCAGCCTGCTGATGATCGGCGCCAACGCCGGCGAATGGCTGAGAAGCCGCCGCGGGCGTGATTCGTCCGAAACCGCGACGGCGCTCCACTAGGTCACAAGAAAACCAATCCAAATGCCCGTTTCGTGCATCTAATAGTCAGGTGCTCATGGTGAGTGCCTGCAGTCTTACACTAACCTGTTGATTTATAGTTAATAAATGATCGGACCCGTGGATTCTGGCAGCCGTGTTGCCATCCACCGAGTTAGTGTTATACTCCACTACAACACTATATTGGTAGAACCCCGAGATCATGAAAGCAAACCCATCGAATATCAGCGCCCTGCTCATCGCTATGCTATCGGCAGGCACGCTGCTGTCGGGCTGCGGCACGGGTGAGGCCAGTGTTGCCGAGGTCATTGAGTCGGCGACGCCCGTGCCCGTCGAAACCGCGACACCGTTCAGGGCCGATATCAATGCCACCTACGCCGCCACCGCATCGATAATTTCTGATGCTGATGCGCCCGTGGTTGCACGCGTTGCCGGTGAGGTTGTCGAACTCCTGGTCGAAGAAGGTGATCGTGTGCAGGAAGGTCAGATCCTTGCGAAGCTCGATGGCGAGCGGCTGCGACTTGAAATGCTGTCCGCCAAAGCCAACCTCGAGCGGGCAGAAAAAGAACTTGAACGCAATATAGACCTTCACCAACGGGGCCTTATTAGCGCAGCCATGTTTGAGGGCCTGGAATTCGATGTCGCATCGCTCAAGGCGACCTATGATCTCAAGCGACTGAATTACGATTATTCCAGTATTCGCGCAACGATTGCCGGTGTTATTTCGTCCCGGGAAATCAAGCCGGGCGAAACGCTGGCAGCGGGTCAGGTCGCTTTTCGCGTGACCGAAACATCAGAACTCCTGGCCTACCTGCAGATCCCGCAGGCCGAGCTGGCGAAGTTTACGGTCGGCCATGCGGCAACCGTCACGGTCGCCTCAATGCCCGGACAACGTTTCACTGCGACCATTATTCGTATCAGTCCGACCGTCGATGCAAGTAATGGCACCTTCAGAGCGACCGCAATGATTGACAACAGTGAGGGCAACCTCGCACCGGGCATGTTTGGACGTTTCATGATTGCTTATGAAAAACACAGCAACGCATTGGTCATACCGAAACACGCGTTGCTCGATGAAGACGAAGAAACGTCAGTGTATGTTGTTAATAACGGCACCGTCACAAGGCGGGTGATAGAAACCGGCATCGTGGAAGACGGTCGCGTCGAGGTATTGGATGGATTGCGGGAAGACGAACGAGTCGTAGTTGTCGGGCATTCGGGATTGCGTGACGGCAGCAAGGTGCTTGCCAGCACCGCGGACCAGGGCCTGTTCGCCGGCTGATTTGATTCCTCGCTGTGGTCAGAATAAGAAACGACCAGTGCGGCAGGGATACATAAGGGGATAAAGATGAAGCTATTTCGCGTCGGCGTAGCGGCGTTCGCGTGTATCTTGCTGTTGAGCGCCTGCCAACAGGGCGACCCGGCAAGTGAAGGAGAAACCGAAGAGGAGGATGAAACGCCTCCTGTTCCGGTTGAAATCAGTTCACCTGTTCGCGGCGACATCTTTGCAACCTACACCGGTACCGCGCCAATCGAGGCATTCGCCGAAGCAAACGTCATTGCCAAAGTCGATGGTGAGGTACGAGTTCTGCACGTTGAGGAAGGCGACATCGTGCAGAAAAACCAGGTGCTCGCGACGCTCGACGGCGACCGCCTGAGACTCGAACTGAGCGAATCTGAAGCACGCTTGCGAAAAATGCAACGCGACTTCGCCCGAAATAAAGAGCTGCAAGCCAAGGGTCTGATCAGCGTCGGTGACTTCGAGAGAATCCAGTACGACATGGAAGCACTCGAAGCATCCTACAATCTCGCACGCCTGGAACTGGACTACACCCGCATTCGTGCACCCATTGATGGTGTTATCTCCGAGCGCTATATCAAACTCGGCAACACGATCAAGGCCGGCGACCAGGTTTATCGTGTCACCAGTCTTGATCCGCTGGTGGCCTACATGTTCATCCCGGAGCGAGAGTTTCGCCAAATCACGGCCGGGCAGCCCGTGCAGATCAGCATCGACGCTGTACCGGGCGAGACTTTTGCCGCAACGGTTACTCGAGTCAGTCCTGTCGTCGATCCGGATACCGGCACATTCAAGATCACGATAGAAATCCCGGGAGACGACCGGCGAATCAAGCCCGGCATGTTTGGCCGCATGAACATTATTTACGATAAGCACGAGAATGTCCTGCAGGTTCCAAGGAGCGCCATCATTGAATCAGCCGGTCAGCCATCACTGTTCGTCGTTGAGGACGGTATCGGCAAGCGCAAGGACGTACAGACCGGTTTCAGCAGCGACGGCATGGTCGAAATTACGGACGGCCTGACCGATGGCGAAGATGTCATTACCGTTGGGCATATAGGACTCAAGAACGATGCAAAAGTCGTTGTCATCAATGCCAGGGATCAGGGCAACGCTCCGCCGGCGAAAGACACTGCAGACGAGGGTGTCGAGTAATGCGCCGCCTTGTCGAGATCGCAACCGAACGACGTGTAACGATCATCATGGTGATGACAGCCATCGTGCTGTTCGGCATGGTTTCGCTTTCGCGACTGAATTTGAACCTGCTTCCGGATATTTCCTATCCGACGCTGACGGTGCGTGCGGAACTGACCGGGGCCGCACCGGTTGAAATTGAGAATTTGCTAACCAAACCGATTGAAGAAGCCGTCGGTGTCGTTCGCAACGTGCGGCTGGTCCGATCGGTATCACGATCGGGGCAGGCCGATATCACCATTGAATTCCTGTGGGGAACGGATATGGACCTCGCGGGCGTTGATGTTCGAGAGAAGCTTGATGTCCTGTTTCTGCCGCTTGAGGCCAGTCGACCGCTATTGCTGCGGTTCGATCCCTCATCCGAACCTATTGTTCGACTTGGGCTATTGAACAAGGCGAGTGACAGCGGCAGCACCTCGGAATCCAGCCTGAAGGCGTTGCGGCGACTGGCTGAAGACCGAATCAAGGCCGAACTGGAGGCCGAGGAAGGCACTGCCGCCGTCAAGGTCAGCGGTGGACTGGAGGATGAAATCCAGATCCGGGTTGACCAGCAAAAGCTTGCGCAGCTGGGTATCAGTATCGGGCAAATCGCCGAGCGCATTCGCGTTGAGAACGTCAATCTTTCCGGCGGGCGCCTCGAAGAAGGCAACCAACGATTCCTCGTCAGAACCCTGAATGAGTTCAAGGATGTGGAAGAATTTCGCAATGCGATCGTCGCCTACGCCAACAATCGCCCTGTCTACCTGCGCGACGTAGCAACCGTCGAGCAAGGCTACAAGGAGCGCGAGGCCATTACGCGCGTTAAAGGCCGGGAGTCGGTCGAGCTGGCTGTCTACAAAGAGGGTGACGCCAACACGGTACAGGTTGCGGAGCGAATTGCGCAACGCCTGGAAAGACTTCGCGAGACGCTGCCAGACAACATCGAACTTACGACGATCTACGATCAGTCGACGTTCATTTCATCCGCCGTGGCCGACGTGCGGCTTGCTGCCATTCTTGGCGGACTCATTGCAATCTTTGTTTTGTACGGATTCCTGCAAGACGCCCGTGCGACAACTATCGTCGGTATTGCCATACCCGTCTCCGTTATTGGCACCTTCCTCCTGATGTACACCAACGATGTGTCATTGAACATCATGTCGCTGGGGGGCATTGCGCTTGCCGTCGGCATGCTTGTCGATAATTCCATCGTCGTACTGGAAAATATCGTCCGCAAGAAAGAGCAAGGCGAGTCAATAGTCGATGCTGCACGTAACGGCACGACCGAAGTCGGCGGCGCCGTGGTGGCTGCGACACTGACCACGATCGCTGTTTTTTTCCCAATGGTTTTCATCAGCGGAATTGCGGGGCAACTTTTTCGTGACCAGGCATTGACGGTCACTTTTGCGCTGGTCTTTTCGCTCATCGTTGCACTGACGCTGATCCCGATGCTCGCCTCGCTCGGTGCCCGAAGCCGCTACGACGACGGTGGTGATGGGCAGCCGGCGAACTGGTTTACCCGGTCGGTTGCCTTGGTTATCCGGTTATTTGGCGTGGTTTTCTTCGGTCTTCGCTGGGTATTCTGGGCCATTCTGTGGCCGGCTACGTGGGTGCTGCAGGCGTTCTACCGCATGGTTGCCTCGGTTTATCCGGGCCTCTTGCGCTGGTCTCTGCACAATCGCCTGATCGTCCTTGGGGTTGCGGTCCTGCTGTTCGTCGCAACCATGTCGCTGATTCCGCGCCTTGGTACGGAACTGATCCCGCAGTTTTCCCAAGGTGAATTCACCGCCAATTTGCGACTTCCTCCGGGCAAGCCGCTGGCCGAAACAGACAAGGCGATACAGGTAGCACAGCGTGCCGCCTCAAGGATCGACGCCGTTGAGCTTGACTATTCCGTCGCCGGAACCGGGAACCGCCTCGATGCGAATCCGGTTGATGCCGGTGACAACACGGGCACATTGAGCATCAAGCTCAAGGCGGGATCCGGTCGCGCGGCCGAAAACGCGACGATGAACGCAATGCGTGCCGAGCTGGGCACGCTGGCCGGTGTACAGTTCGAGTTCACTCGCCCTTCACTGTTGTCCTTCGCTAGCCCGCTGCAAATCGAGGTCTCCGGCTACGACCTCGCAAGCCTGTCCCGGGTCAGCCGGTCCGTCGTTCAGGCAATGTCCGCGAGCGACAGATTTACCGACATCAAGACAACGATCGAGAACGGCAACCCGGAAATCCAGATTGTCTTCGATCAGGAGCGAGCGGCGAAACTGGGGCTTACCGTGCGCGATATTGCCGATAGCGTGGTAGCCAATGTACGAGGCGAACTGGCAACACGCTACACATGGCGCGACAAGAAAATCGATGTACTGGTCCGAAGTGTCGACACGCGCGAATCCAGTATCGAGGAAATTCGCCGCCTGATCGTCAATCCGCTATCGGAACGCCCGGTAACGCTGGATGCGGTTGCAACGGTGACCGTATCGCAGGGTCCTTCTGAAATCAGGCGTGTCGCGCAACAGCGCGTCGCGATTATTTCCGCGAACCTCGCGTACGGCGATCTGGGTGCGGCGGCGCTTGAAGCCGGTGACATTGTCAGCAAAATACCGATGCCCGCCGGAATTAGTGCAATCGTCTCGGGTCAAAGTGAAGAAATGCAGGATTCTTTCGCATCAATGAAATTCGCGCTGCTACTCGCGGTGTTTCTCGTGTACCTGGTGATGGCGTCGCAGTTCGAGTCCCTGATTCATCCCTTTGTCATACTGTTTACGATTCCACTGGCACTGGTCGGCGCTGTGCTGGCACTTTTTGTGACCGGAACGACAGTCAATATCGTGGCATTTATCGGCGTCATCATGCTCGCCGGCATCGTCGTAAACAACGCGATCGTCCTCGTGGACCTGATCAATCAACTCCGTGCACAGGGTCAGGAACGGCTGGACGCCATCATGGAAGCAGGCTCCGCAAGGCTGCGCCCGATCCTGATGACCTCATTAACGACAGCCCTTGGGCTGCTCCCCATGGCGATGGGATTCGGCGAAGGCTCGGAAGTTCGAACCCCGATGGCAATTACCGTGATCGGTGGACTGACCGTGTCGACGTTTCTTACGCTGGTTGTTATTCCGGTTGTCTACTCACTGGTGGATAGAAGATGAAACATACAGAGGTTGCGTTGCGCCGCCCGGTTACGACAGTCGTCGTATTCGTCGCTTTATCGCTGGTGGGCTTACTTGCATCGCGACTACTGCCACTGGAGAAGTTTCCCGATATCGAGTTTCCCGGCATTTTCATTCAGGTGCCCTACGATGGCTCGACACCCGAGGAAGTGGAGCGTCTGATCACGCGGCCTGTTGAGGAGGCGCTGGCAACACTGTCCGGTGTTGAAAGAATGTTTTCCAGCTCGGACGAGAACCAGGCGCAAATCTTCCTGCAGTTCGGCTGGGACCAGAGCATGGGTGCGAAGGGTATTGAAGCTCGTGCCAAAGTTGACAGCATACGTCACCTGTTGCCGAACGATGTCCGCCGGGTGCTGGTATTCACCGGGTCCCTGGGCGACCAGCCGGTATTGCAGTTGCGGATTTCTTCCAAGCGGGACCTATCCAACAGCTTCGAAATGCTGGATCGCCTGCTGACACGACGTCTTGAGCGCATCGAAGGCGTTTCCCAGGTTTCGCTGCAGGGTGTTGACGCGCGCGAAATCCGAATCCTGCTGAAGCCTGATCAGCTTGCCGCACACGGAGTGGACATCGCAAGCGTTCGCGACCTGTTGATACGAAGTAATTTCGCGGTGAGTGCTGGCCGGATTACTGCCGGTGAGCAGCGATTCAGTGTCCGACCGAGCGGTGAATTTCACTCGGTCGAAGAAATGCGAAACCTGGCAATTAACAGCGCCGGGCTGCGACTGCGTGATGTCGCCGATATTCAACTGCGCACACCGGAAAGAAATTACGGAAGACACCTCGACCAGAAATACGCGATCGGCGTTGCTATCAGCAAATCAACCGGCGCAAATATGGTCGAGGTGACCGATCGCGTCATCGCCGAAGTGGAAAAGATTGGCGCACTGCCCGAAATGCAGGGAATCAATATTTTTTCGCTCGACAACCAGGGCGACAGTGTGCGCGAGTCAATCGCCGACCTGTTGAACGCGGGCGCCCTCGGCGGCCTGCTCGCAATCCTGGTGCTATACCTGTTTCTGCGCCAGATCACGACGACACTGATCGTTACTGCATCGGTGCCGTTTTCTCTTATGATCACACTCGGCGCCCTGTATTTTGCCGGGCTGACCTTGAATATTCTATCAATGATGGGCCTGATGCTTGCCGTCGGAATGCTCGTCGACAATGCCGTCGTAATTACTGAAAGTATATTCCGACATCGCACAATGAATCCGGACAAGCCGATTGAGGCGACTATTTCAGGCGTCAAGGAAGTCGGGCTGGCTGTTATCGCCGGAACCGCGACGACAATAATAGTCTTTGCACCGATGATCTTCGGTGCCAAGACCGACATCACGATCTTCCTGACACATGTCGCTGTCACGATTATCGTTGCGCTGATCGCATCATTGCTGATTGCACAGACCCTGGTTCCGATGCTTGCGGCGAGGATTGCCGTACCACCGCAGCCCAAAGAAGGTGCATGGATGGCTCGCCTGACGGCCCGCTACACAAAAAGCCTGGAGTGGGTGCTCGGGCATCGTTGGTGGACGGCGCTGGGCATCGTACTGGTTTGCATTATCGGCGTACTGCCGATGGCGCTGGACCTGGTCAAATTCGATATGTTCCCCCAGGACGTTGGCCGTCGCCTGTTCATGCCCTACCACGTCCAGGGCCAGCACTCGCTTGAGCGCGTCGAGCAGTCCGTCAACAAGATTGAGGACTACCTGTACGAGAACCAGGAGAAGTTCAATATTCGGTCCGTGTACAGCTATTTCGACCAGGGGCGTGCCGAGTCAACCCTGTTGCTGACCAGCGAGGACGATGCAACGCTTTCGACCAAGGAAATCATTGCCCTGATCGAAGAAGGCCTGCCACAAATAGCCATCGGAAAACCGAGTTTTTCTTTTGATCAACAGGGCGGTGGCGACGGCTTCACCGTGCAGATCAGCGGTGACTCCACTGAAGTCCTTAACGACCTGTCGATCGGTGTCGCCCGATCCCTGGAAAGCATCGAGGGCCTCAAGGACGTTCGCAGTGACGGTGAATCGGGTACCAAGGAGGTCCGGGTTATCATCGACAGGACGCGGGCCACCAATGTCGGCTTGTCGACGGCCGCAATTGCGCAATCAATCAGCATTGCGATGCGCGGCGAAAACATGCGCGAGTTTCGTGACCAGACCGGCGAAATCGCCGTTCGCCTGGCATTTCGTGAGAACGACAAGCAGAGTATCGAACAGCTGGCGAATCTACCCCTGTACACGCCGGACGGACGTCGCATCACACTCGGCGCCGTCGCATCACTTCACGTGGGTCGTTCACCGGATGTCATCAGGCGAACCGATCGACAGACCGCCGTTATCCTGTCGGGCAACCTTGAAGACGATGTCAGTCCCGACGATATCCGGCCACGCGTCAAGAGCCTGATGGATCAGATGGAACTGCCGCCTGGCTACAGCTGGAAAGAGGGACGCGGCTTTGAGCGGCGGGACGAGACAGCGGATATGATGGTGACGAATATCCTGTTGGGCGTGGCCTGTATTTTTCTGGTCATGGCTGCTCTCTTCGAATCGCTGATCCTGCCATTCTCGATTATTCTCGGCTCAATCGTATTTTCAATTTTCGGTGTGTTCCTGTTCTTCGCAGCGACCGGAACCACGTTCTCTTTCATGGCCATGATCGGCATCATGATTCTCATTGGCGTTGTCGTTAACAACGGCATCGTGCTCGTCGATCACATCAACAACCTGCGCCAGGAAGGTATGCCGCGCGACAAGGCGATTGTTATCGCCGGACGGGATCGCCTGCGGCCAATCTTGATGACCGTCGCTACGACCATCGTTGGCCTGGCGCCGCTGGCAATGGGAACCACCCAGGTAGGAGGGGATGGTCCGCCATACTATCCGATGGCTCGGGCAATCATCGGCGGCCTGGCTTTCTCGACAGTTGTCTCGTTGCTGGTGGTTCCCGCCCTCTACGTCTACTTCGACGGCCTGGCTGCATGGGGACGCAAAGTCATGCGTACGGCCCGTCAGGTTCGAACGCCGGTTACCGACAAGGCCTGAGCTCACGCTGCGCGTTGCCGCATCGCGGCTACGCCGAACACTGCGAGCAGCAACAACCAGCTGACAGCCCCACCGCCCTGTGTCACGACAATGGTGGTGTCCCGAGGCGTATCGCGCCCGATGTCCTCCAGTGGCAGGTAAGACAACTCTGACGAGTCTTCGGGACCGAAACTCGTAAGGAATGTGCCGTCGTAGGCGTCAAACAGTTCGATCAGGATATCGTAGTCGCCGGTCGGATAACCCGAAACCAGTTCGGTATCAACGATGTATTCGTCACTACCCGAGGCTCCGAATATCGTGAAGTCCTGGGTTGTCACATATTCGTTCCACGGCCCGAAGTCATAGCTCAGGTAGATCACCGCATAGACATCGGCGACTGCGTACGTGGTATCGGCATCGAACAACAGGTCAACTCCGGTATAGTAGCCATCACGATCGAGATCACCGTACAGATCAACGTCTGCATCGTAGATCCAGAAATCGAGACTGCCGGATTGCGCTGCCGTTCCGGACAGCTTTTGTTGCCCGGCTACGCGAGGTGTTGTCGTTCGTTCGCCCTCGGTGACCAGCGGCTCGAGTTCATCATGCGACACGACACCTTTGCCGGCTGCTCCACGTTCAATCCCCTGGCCCTGTGATGTGGTGCTGATTCGCATCTCGGGCTGGTCATTCGCGTAGGTGATGACGGTGACCGACATCAACAGGAGCGTGAGTGCCGCACGGTAGATAAATCGGGTACTGAGTGTTCGCGTGTTCATATTCCAGTCCTCCTGCACATTTCGCGTTCATTAGAAGCCCTCACCGCTGAATCAAGCCTGAACCGGTATTCTTGATTTGAGTCTCGTGCGATCATGTTCAGCCTGCGTTCATAAAATCGAGACTGTCCCTGTGCTACACACCGCGAAGCCGGATCATGTCGGCAAGGCCATTGTTTGGCTCCTGCTCGGAGTGGCGGGCGGGCTTGGCCTGGATTTGTGCGCGAAAGAACTTTTGCAGACCTATTCTTTGCAGGAATTCGTGCTGGTACGAAGTGCCATCGGTGTAGCGATTTTTCTCGTGCTGGCGCCGCGGGTTTTCGGTGGCTTCAAAATGCTGAGGACCACTCGCTGGAAATGGCACCTGCTGCGAACAATGCTGGCAGTCGGCGCCATGTACGGCTTCTTTTACGGGCTCGCGAAGATGCCGCTGGTCAATGCACTGACCCTGGGGTTCACTGCGCCATTGATGGTCACCGCTTTGTCTGTGCCGTTTCTGGGTGAGCAGGTCGGCTGGCGCCGATGGCTTGCCGTGTCATTTGGCTTTATTGGAACGGTAATCATGCTGCGGCCGGGATCGGGCGAGTTCTCTTTTGCAACAGTTGCAATACTGATCGCCGCCTTTTGTTACGCCTGCCAGGCCATCACGGCAAGATACCTCGCGACGGAATCGATGCTGTCGCTTGCTGTTTATGTCGTCGTTGGGCCCCTGCTGGTTGCGAGCATCCTTATAAGTGAGGATGACTGGACGACACCGGATACCAAGGGATGGGTGCTTATGATCGGCGCGGCAATGTGTTCGGTTATTGCTTGGGTCGGCTTCATTAACGGCTACCGCCGTTCATCACCGGCCATCCTCGCGCCATTCGAATACGCTGCGCTGATTGGCGGTGCGATTGCGGGTTACCTGATATGGGACGAAATACCGGACCGCTGGGTGCTACTGGGCGCAGCCATTATTATCGGCTCCGGCCTGTATGTCGTTTATCGGGAAGTCGGCGTGAACCGTCAGACGTCGCCTGCGACCAATCCGGCGATTTGCGACGGGGAAACCTGAAGGGCCTTCGCGACGCCGTCGAAGAAATCGATTTCCAGGACCCCAATATTGCTATCGCTACGAAAAACGTCCGCCAGTGCCTGGATGGTCTTGGCGCGATTCTCTGGGCTCATTTTCTTTCGAACACTGCCCAGGTACTTGTGCAACGTCGCCTCGGCATACAATTCCGCCCGTGCCGCAACCCTGATATCGGCCGACGTAAAATCCTCGCCCGTATTTTCTTTGAGGATCTCCTGAATTCGCGCGATCTCGGACGCCTGAATATTGATGTCGGCGTCGGCAGCCCTAGCCAGCGTCATCAACAAGACTTCTTTGAAAAGCTCGTTCTGCCGGTCTTCACTGATATCCGCCCCACCGAAGATATTGAGTACGTTCTTAAGATCTGCAATTGCCATGTATGTTCTCTTTATTGGATGGTTGGCTGAGCGAGTAATAATAACCTGAAAATCGCGGTTGTTAGAAGGCGTTTTTGGAACTAATTTTTTTCTTGGAATTTATGCACTTACAGGGGATACTGACTTTGGGCAAACAAACGAAAGGAGGTGATCCATGTCTCGTGAGATAACTGAGGTATCTAAAAAACCGATGGGATTGACGCGAAAAATGGAGCACCATATCGCGCTTCGCTGACCTGGTTTTTTGGGTATGCCATCTCACGGAAAGCCGCAGCAATGCGGCTTTCTTTATGTACGATCGCCTAGAATACGCGGCAAGACCGCAAGCAATTCGTCGATCTCTGCAATACTGTTGTAGTGCACCGGGCCGACTCGAATAACGCCGCCTGAGTCGAGAATCTCCAGCGACCGGGCAACCTCCACTGCGTAGTTGTGGCCGCTCCAGACGAAAATGTTTTCACCCGCGAGCGCTTCAGCGACCGCAGAAGGCCTGGCCGTTGCATGCGTGAATGACACGGTTGGTACCCGGCGATTCATCGCATCCGGCGCCGTAATGCCCTGTACGGTCACACCGTCAATAGACCCAAGACCCGCAATCAGGTAGCTTGCAAGTTGCTCTTCATAGGCGAACAGCAACGTCATCGCGGCGCGAATTTGATTGCGCCTTGACGAGTCGTCCGAAGTCCTGCCGCACACCGCCTCGCCCATCGATGCACCGATGGCCGCGAAGTAGTCCACCGTCGCAGTAATTCCGGCTATGCCTTCGTGGCTCTGTGTACCGGTTTCAAAACAACCGGGAATGCTCGTGGGTGCCGGGCGAACCTTGTAGGGTTCGAGCCTTTCCAGTACCTCGCGCCGTCCCCAGAGAATGCCTTGGTGCGGACCGAAAAACTTGTAGGATGAGCAAACGAAAAAGTCGCAACCGATATCCCTCACATCGGTCGCTATATGAGGTGCGGATTGAACGCCATCGACAAAGGAAAGTGCACCGGCGGCGCGTGCTTTCGCACAGATCGTCCTGACATCGTTAATCGTACCGGTGAGGTTACTGGCGCCGCCCACGCATACCAGCTTGGTTCGCTCGGTGATCAGTTTGTCGAGGTCCTTGAGGTCGAATTCGAAAGTTTCGCGGTTGAACGATAACCACCGAACTTCAAGTTGCAGATCACGCGCCAGCAATACCCAGGGCCAGACGTTTGCATCATGATCCATGCGCGAGAGAATAATTTCATCGCCGGGCCTGAACAGGCGCCCAATTGATCTGGACAGATGAAAGGTAATTGTCGTCATGTTCTGGCCGAAGACAATCTCATCGCTGGACGGTGCATTCAGAAAATCGGCCATCGCATCTCGTGCCGATTGCACGACGGCATCAGCCGCTTTTGCGCTCGCAAAATAACCGCCGGCGTTTGCGTTCTTGGTCAGCAAGCAATCCGATATGGCATCGGCAACCGCTTTGGGTACCTGCGTGCCGGCCGGATTGTCAAAATAAATGCGGCGCTTGCCATTGTCCGAAAGTGCCAGCGCAGGAAACTGCGCGCGCACGGCTTCGAGATCATAAGTCATGAACTATTCCTGTGGCTTGCCGCCCCATTTCTCAAGGTGCGCATCCTTTGCGCGCTGGCGAACTTTCGCGTGACGGCGATTCAGATTGAGTGAATCGGGATCGCACACCTCGGCCCTGATGATGCCGAGGTCGTTGGCCGCATCAAACAGACTCGGATACCAGCGCTCCCATTCGGGGAGAAGTGCTTCAACTTTGTCGCGAAGGCTCATTGCCGCAATGTAACCGAGCGACTGCGACAAGACAATGCCGTGAGTTTGACCCCTGGCTAATCTTCGAGAAAACGCATGCCCAGCAGAAAAACAAGCAACAGAATGGCTCCCAATACAACAACCTGCAGTTGCGGAATCGAGCCCGTTGTCGCAGTGACAATATCCTTCGGAAGCAGCACCGACAGGTTAGCCAGCATGCTGACCAGCCCGGTCAAAGGCTTGAATGCTATAGCACCGCCGATGATTGCAGCCACCGGCAAGGTCAGTCGGCGGACCCATAATCTGCGCTGCAATCGACGAACAATGCGACGACTGAAGCCATCGTCGGCGACAGGCGGCGTGGCAAGCAATGCCTCCAGCATCCTGTCCTGAGCATCTTTGATTTTCTCAGCCATATTGATGATCTTCGATTTCAAAATGTGTCCTGATCTTTTCTTTACCACGAAAAATGATGGATTTCACTGTCCCGACCGGCATATTCGTCGCATCTCCGATCTCCCTGTGTGACAAGCCGCAGGCATAGGACATGACAATTATTGCCCGTTCCTCTTCATCGAGTACGGCCAGCAATCTGTCCAGGTCGTTCAATTCGTGTACAGGAGCCGTATGATTTCCGGACTCCTGAACCGTGACCTGTCCGGCGGACTCCAGTATTTCGGCATAGCGTTTCGATTTTCGCTTTGACTGCAGGAACGTGGTGTAGGCAATTTTCAGCATCCAGCCGATAAATGACCCGCGTCCGGAGAAGCTCGACAGTTTGTCCCAGGCTCGCATGAAGCAATCCTGCGCGAGGTCGTCTGCCAGCGCGTAATCACCGCTAAGTTTGCGCAGGAAATTACGCACGTGCGACTGGTGGCGGCGAATCAGATCGCCGAACGCGGTGGTGTCCTGTGCGGACACCGCTTTTGCAACCAGCTCGTGGTCGGTGTCTGCGATCAATGCCGTAGCCAGCCGCTATTCGTGATCCGTGAATTTGTGCAGGATCATGTAGCCGACGCCGAGAAAAAACGGAAACGACGCGATACCCATAAAGATCCGCGCAACATCTTCCTCATCGGGAATGCCGAATCCGAATGCAACCAGCGAAATTGACAGCGCCAGCCAGATAACGCCAAGACGAAAGTCCTTGTCTTTGGAAGGTTTCGGGTGCCCCAGTCGGTCGATGAGCTCCGGACTCAGGTCCTGACCTTTGTCCAGCGCCGCGCGAATCGTCTGCTGGACTTCACTGCGTCCCCGGTACCGAAACCACACCAGCGCAAACAGTACGATTGTCATGCCGATAAACATGGTAATCGGTACCCATTCAATATGTTCTCCCACGATCTTGCTCCTTTGAATTCGAGTGTTGTGTCTCTCTGGCCATAAGATGTCCGATACGGCGAGTTTGGATGCAAGTATTTATATCTGTCTGTTATTGTTCAATTTTTCTGTCAATCTACCACAGAACTTTGGGCGCTATTGAACCCAAAACCGGGTCGCAGGCATGGCAATCGGCAGCAAGTTTCTCCGGCCAATTCGCCTGGGAACCCTGAACGCGATGGGCAAACATATGCGCTATGACAGCAAGCATTTCCCGCACGCCACCACCCCCCAGCCGACTCCAGGTGGAAACGCCTATGGGCTTGGTATTGAGCCCCGGCAGCAGCTGGGACTTCTTTTAGCGGTAGCGGCTCTGCAGTTTTTTCAGCTCTTGAGCGCCCGGGTGCAGGGAGGAAAGCGGCAATTCGGACAGGGGCGAATCGATGTTGCCCATTAATTCGTGCATTTCGGCCCGCGACTCATCGAGATACAGCAGCCCGGTACAGATTTCACCCTTTTCGAAGTGGTCGCGCAGGTATTTGAAGGCATGCGCACGATTCGTCAGGTCGTAGTCGTCTGCAACTTTGCGAAGCACGATGGTGCTGCCATCGTGCAACTGGATTGGCACAGCTTCGCCCTCGTTGTAGACCGCCTTGATCTCCTCCGCGGGTGGCACGTAATCCATGTCCACAACTTGATGATAAAACTGCCGAGTATGGGCGTAGCTCTTGGTCGAGCCTACGTGGTCGTTGAACGTTACGCAGGGGCTCACGATATCGAGCAGCGCGAAGCCCCGGTGCATCAATGCTCCCTTGATCAGCGGGACCAGTTGCTCCTTGTCACCGGAGAAACTCCGTGCAATGTACGTCGCGCCAAGACTCAGTGCCGTGCTGACCGGATCGATGGGCTCCTGCTTGTTCGGCTCACCTCTTTTCGGCTTGCTGCCAATGTCAGCAGAGGCTGAGAACTGCCCCTTTGTGAGGCCATAAACTCCATTGTTCTCAATGATATAGCACATGTTCAGGTTGCGGCGAATCGCGTGCACAAATTGCCCGACACCGATCGACAGCGAATCCCCGTCACCGGACACACCGATGTACATTAAATTCCGATTTGCAGCATTTGCACCGGTGGTCACCGAAGGCATGCGGCCATGCACCGAATTGAAACCATGGGATTGGCTGACAAAATAAGCAGGCGTCTTCGAGGAACAGCCAATGCCACTCATTTTCGCCAGCATGTGCGGCTCTATGCCAAGCTCAAACACCGCCTGAATAATTGCCGCGGTAATCGAGTCGTGGCCGCAACCGGCGCACAGAGTCGATACGGTTCCTTCATAGTCGCGTGCGGTCAGGCCCAACCTGTTCCTCGGCATGCCGGGGTGTGCGACTTTTGGTTTCCCGATATAACTCATGACAATTTCCTGTCTAGGCCGCCTGGCCTTTCGCGATTTCTTCCAACACACGTTTTTCAACGAAGCCAGCATTGATTGGCAAACCGTTGTAGTGCAATAGCGGAACAAGTTTCGCCTGCTTCGACTCGATATCGTTAATCAGCAATGTCCGCAACTGAGCGTCTCGATTCTGTTCAACCACATAGACAACATCGTGTTGATCAATAAACTCCTTGACTTCATCGGCAAATGGAAATGCCTTGACCCGACAGTAGTTCAGACCAATTTTTTGCTCTGCAAGTCGGTCCAGCGCCTCCTTGCAGGCGCCATCACCACTGCCAAGCGTCAACAAACCCATCTTGTTGAACTTCGAATAGCGGATCTCCGGTTTTGGCAACATCGCCCGCGCGGTTTCCCATTTCACGAGCAACCGATCGACAACATCCTGGTAGGCGACGGAGTCTTCAGTGTAGTTGCCGTATTTCGTGTGTCCGGAGCCACGCGTAAAATATGAGCCTTTCGGATG